>CANRKV010000004.1 GCA_947631305.1 uncultured Jeotgalicoccus sp. | reverse complement strand
CTTGGTCCGATAGTGACAGTTGCATTTTACGTATTTGCTATTATAGGTATCGTAAAAGCAGTAAATGGTGAAGCTTACAAGCCGCCGTTTACAATCGATATATTTAAATAGGTGAAAAGTAAAATTACACTTCTAAATGATACCGAAATCATTTAGAAGTCTTTTTATATTTTTGTGAATAATGTACTTTTACAAGCCTCAACCCTTTAAACTGCGTGCTTTCTAAGGTATAATATATAGGTGTTGTAAAGAGTCTGGTACTTTGACTATAGATTAGAATTATTATAAACTATAGGAGTATTAGAAAATCTTAAATTTCAATTGGAGGATTAGACATGGCATCTGTTTTAGAAATTAAGAATCTACACGTTGAAATAGACGGTAAAGAAATATTAAAGGGTGTTGATTTAACACTTAAACAGGGTGAAATTCACGCTGTAATGGGACCAAATGGTACTGGTAAGTCTACATTGGCACAGGCTATTATGGGTCACCCAAGCTATGAAGTTACAGAAGGTGAAGTTCTTCTTGACGGCGAAAACATTTTAGAAATGGAAGTTGACGAGCGTGCTCAAGCTGGTTTATTCCTTGGTATGCAGTATCCATCAGAAATCTCTGGTGTTACTAACTCTGACTTCCTGCGTTCTGCAATCAATGCACAGCGTGAAGAAGGCGACGAAATTAACTTAATGCAGTTCATTAAGAAATTAGATAAAAACATGGATTACCTTGAAATGGATCCGGATATGGCTACACGTTACTTAAACGAAGGGTTTTCAGGCGGAGAGAAGAAACGCAATGAAATTCTGCAGTTAATGATGCTTGAGCCTAAATTCGGTATTTTAGATGAGATTGACTCAGGTCTTGATATTGATGCGTTAAGAGTAGTTTCTGAAGGTATCAACAAGTTGCGCGGCCAGGAGTTCGGTGCTTTAATCATCACTCACTACCAGCGTTTACTTAACTACGTTACACCTGACGTTGTTCACGTAATGATGAGAGGTAAAGTAGTTAAATCAGGCGGTAAAGAACTTGCTGAACGTCTGGAGTCTGAAGGTTACGACTGGATTAAAGAAGAACTTGGCATCGATGACGAAACTGTCAACGCTGAAGATAAATAAGACGGGAGGATCACTATGGCTACTGAATTAAATGCATTCGAACTGAACAAGGAAGAGATTATTGCCAATGCAAATACAAGAGGCGAATCAGAATTCCTGCTCGGTAAAAGAAAAGAAGCAGTAGATAAATTTGATAGTCTTGACATGATTAAACCTGACAAGACTAAGGTAGACAAATGGGACTTCTTTAACGTTACTTCACCGGTAGTTGAAAGCAGCACTTATAATACGCTTGAAGAATTACCAGAAGCCGTTAAAGGGTTAATTGACCTGGATAACAGTAAAAATATATATGTACAGCACAATAATACACCTGCTTTCCTGCGTCTTGATGAAGACCTTAAAGCAAAAGGTGTTATTGCTGAAAACATCATTGACGCAGCAAACAATCATCCTGAACTTTTAGAGAAGTACTTTATGACTGAAGGCGTTAAAATTGATGAGAACAAACTGACAGCGTATCACGCTGCATTATTAAACGGCGGAATCTTCATCTATGTGCCAAAAGATGTGCACATTGAAGACCCGATCCAGATGGTAGTGCTTCACGACGATAAAGATGCTTCATTATTTAACCACGTGCTGTTAGTAGCAGACGAAGGTTCTGAAGTGACTTACGTTGAAAACTACTTCACAAATCTTGAATCATCAACTGAAAAAATTAACATTATTTCAGAAGTTATTGCACTGAATAACTCTAAAATCACTTACGGTTCTGTAGATTTCCTGCCGAAAGAAATGACAGGATATGTTAACCGCCGAGGTGTCGCTTCAGATGATGCTAACATCGACTGGGCTTTAGGTTTGATGAATGATTCAAATATTGTTTATGACAATACAACTTATTTAAACGGTGACCGTTCTGAATCAGATCTTAAAATCGTAACTGTTGGACGCGGTGAAACGAAAGCGAACTTCACAACGCAAATCATCCACTACGGTAAAGATTCAAATGCTCATATTTTAAAACACGGTGTAATGAAAGACAAAGCTACGAGCATCTTTAACGGTGTAGGCTATATTAAACACGGTGCTACAAGAGCTGACGCTCAGCAGGAATCACGTATTCTTATGCTCAGCGAAAAAGCCCGCGGTGATGCGAACCCGATTCTTCTGATTGATGAAGATGACGTTACAGCAGGACACGCAGCATCAGTCGGCCGTGTTGACGATCTTCAGCTCTTCTATTTAATGAGCCGCGGAATCGAGAAGAAAGAAGCGGAACGTCTTGTTATTCACGGCTTCCTGGATCCGGTAGTTAAAGCACTGCCTATCGAATCAGTAAGAAAACAACTCAAAGAGATTATCGAGCTTAAGGTATTATCTTAAGGAAGGGAGGGCTCTGACGAATGGATATAAAAAAAATCCGTCAGGATTTCCCGATACTTGGCGAACAGGTAAACGGAAAAGACCTCATATATTTAGATACATCGGCAACGAGTCAGACACCATTAAAAGTAATCGAAGCAATGAACGATTATTACAGAGAATATAACTCAAACGTTCACCGCGGGGTTCACACTCTCGGTACGAAAGCGACAGACGCATATGAAAAAGCGCGCATGAAAGTGCGCAGCTTTATCAATGCGAAGCGTTTTGAGGAAATCGTTTATACACGCGGAACTACTGCTGCTATTAATTTAGTTGCCCGCAGTTTCGGTGATTTGGTTATTGAAGAAGGCGACGAAATTGTCGTCAACGAGATGGAACACCACGCGAATATTGTTCCTTGGCAGCAGCTTGCTAAACGTAAAGGTGCAGAGCTTGTCTTTATTCCACTGGAAGAAGACGGCACTATAGCACTGGACAGTGTTAAGGCTGCAATGAGCGACAAGACGAAAATCGTTGCGATTACACATGTATCGAACGTACTCGGCACAATTAATGATATTAAGTCCATTGCTGAAATTGCTCACGCTCACAATGCGTATATTTCTGTCGACGGTGCACAGGCTGTACCTCATATGGCAGTTGATGTACAGGAGCTTGACGTCGATTTCTATGCATTCAGCGGACATAAAATGCTTGGACCGACAGGTATCGGTATTTTATACGGCAAAGCTGAGTTGCTTGATAAAATGGAGCCGATTGAATACGGTGGAGATATGATTGATTATGTATATAAAACCGAATCGACATGGACGGACCTTCCTGTGAAATTTGAAGCAGGTACTCCGATGATTGCCGAAGCTGTCGGTTTAAATGCAGCAATCGATTATATTAACGAACTTGGTATCGACAATATTTATCAGCATGAGAAAGAACTTGTAGCATATGCTTATGACAAAATGTCAGCAATAGAAGGTATTGAAATTTATGGACCGGGCAAAGACAAACGTGCCGGGCTCATTACTTTTAACCTTCAAGGCGTTCACCCTCACGACCTCGCAACTGCGCTGGACTCTGAAGGTATTGCCGTACGCGCCGGACATCACTGCGCACAGCCGCTTATGAAATGGTGCGAGGCATCGTCAACAGCAAGAGCAAGTTTTTATATATACAACACGATCGAAGAGATCGATCAATTTATTGAAAGTCTGGAAAAAACGAAGGAGTTTTTCTCGTATGAATTTTAACAACCTGAATCAGCTGTATCGCTCAGTTATTATGGACCACTATAAAACACCCCGTAACAAAGGTGTTGTTGAAAATGGTTCGATGACAGTTGAAATGAATAACCCGACTTGCGGTGATGAGATTCAGCTCACATTGAACGTTGAAGCGGGCATCATTAAAGATGTTAAGTTTCAAGGAGAAGGCTGCTCAATTTCCATGTCCAGCGCATCTATGATGACAGAAGCTATCATGAATCAGCCCGTAGACAAAGCGTTAGAAATGGCTGCTGAATTTTCGAATATGATGCTTGGTGAGGATTACCATATCACTGAAGATATGGGAGATATTGAAGCGCTGCAGGGAGTAAGTCAATTCCCGGCACGTATTAAATGTGCAACACTCACTTGGAAAGCACTGGAAAAAGGATTCAAGGAATCCGAAAAAATATAGTATTGAGGAGCGATCATATATGGTTAAGCAAGCACCCGAAATAGGCGATTACAAATATGGTTTCCACGATAAGGACGTTTCTATTTTCCGTTCTGACAGAGGATTAACTGAAGAAATCGTCCGTGAAATTTCAAATATGAAAGAAGAGCCGCAGTGGATGCTGGACTATCGTCTAAAATCATTGCAGCACTTCTACGACAGACCAATGCCTTTATGGGGCGGAGATTTAGGAGAATTAGATTTCGACGAAATCACGTACTACGTAAAGCCGTCTGAACAGACTGAACGTTCATGGGATGAAGTACCTGAAGAAATTAAACGTACGTTTGATAAATTAGGTATTCCTGAAGCTGAGCAGAAGTATTTAGCTGGGGTTTCAGCTCAATATGAATCAGAAGTTGTTTATCACAATATGGAGAAAGATCTTGAAGACCAAGGCGTTATCTTTAAAGATACTGACTCTGCATTGAAAGAGAACGAAGAATTATTTAAAGAGTATTTCGGAACAGTTGTTCCATTTTCTGATAATAAGTTCTCTGCATTGAACTCGGCTGTATGGTCGGGCGGATCATTCATCTATTGCCCGCCGGGAGTTAAACTGGATACACCATTACAGGCATACTTCCGTATTAACTCTGAAAACATGGGTCAGTTTGAACGTACTTTAATCATCTGTGATGAAGGTTCAAGCGTACACTATGTTGAAGGTTGTACTGCACCGACTTATACGACAAACTCACTGCACTCTGCTGTAGTTGAAATTATCGTTAAGCGTGATGCTTACTGCCGTTATACAACAATCCAGAACTGGGCAAATAACGTATACAACCTGGTAACAAAACGTACTTTCGTTGATGAAAACGGAACTATGGAATGGGTTGACGGCAACATCGGTTCTAAGATTACTATGAAATACCCGTCTATCTTCCTTAAAGGTGAAGGTGCACGCGGTATGACATTATCAATCGCTTTAGCAGGTAAAGGACAATTACAGGATGCCGGTGCGAAAATGATTCACTTAGCGCCAAACACATCTTCTACAATTGTTTCTAAATCAATTGCAAGAGCCGGCGGTAAAGTATCTTACCGCGGTCAGGTTCACTTCGGCAGAAAAGCACATGGTGCCCGTTCTAATATCGAATGTGACACTCTGATTATGGATAACGAATCTACTTCAGATACGATTCCATACAACGAAATTTTAAATGATAACATTTCTCTTGAGCACGAAGCGAAAGTTTCGAAAGTTTCAGAAGAACAGTTATTCTATTTAATGAGCCGTGGACTTGGTGAAGAAGAAGCGACAGAAATGATCGTTATGGGCTTCATCGAACCATTCACAAAAGAACTGCCTATGGAATATGCAGTAGAAATGAACCGTTTAATCAGCTTCGAAATGGAAGGGTCAATCGGTTAATACAGTTAAATATATTGAGAACCGCCGCATTTATTTGCGGCGGTTTTTTTTGTTAAACTCTTTTCTGTTATTTCATTCTGATGTATTATTAAAAATATTCAAATAAAAGGTGTATTAAGTTTTTTATAGGGTATTTGATTTAGTATAATTTCAGGGGTGATTCTATTGGGAGAAAGTACAAATGTTAAAGGTAAAAGCACTAAGGACATCAGTCAGAAGTTTCCGCATACATACGCGATACTGCTGTTCATCGTAATTTTGGGAGCAGCACTCAGCTACGTAATTCCTGCGGGGGAATACGACCGTCAGGAAGTGGATGACAGAGTAGAAGTAGTCAGCGGCAGTTTCCATGGAGTGGAACAGAATCCTGTATCGTTTATGGATTTAATCATGGCTATTCCTACAGGGCTCAATGAAGCAGCGGATATTATATTCTACATATTCCTTATCGGCGGTGCGTTCGGAGTAATTCGCGCAACCGGTGCAATTGAAGCAATTATTCAAAAAGTGATGGACAATGTTAAAAGGAATGAGATGCTGCTGATTCCAGTGATCATGACAGTATTTTCTATTCTCGGGTTTACAACGGGAATGGCTGAGGAAACGATTATTTTCGTGCCGATTGGTATTATGCTGGCAGTTGCATTAGGGTATGATGCAATGGTGGGGACAGCAATGGTTACACTCGGTGCAGCTGCCGGATTTACAGGTGGTATGTTTAACCCGTTCACAGTCGGCATCGCACACGGTATTGCAGAACTGCCGATTTTCTCAGGCTGGGGATTCAGAACAGTTGTTTATCTGGTTGTATTAATCACAGGTATTCTGTTCGTGATGAACTATGCTAAAAAGGTTAAGAAAGATCCTAAACGCAGTTTAGTCTACGAAGAAGCACAGACAGGACAGCTTAACTTTGTCGAAGGCGAAATGGAATTTAAAAAGCTAACGAAGCGTCATATTGTTATCGTTGTTTTATTTGCAGCGACGATTGCCTTTAACGTCTACGGTATTTTTGCGCATGGCTGGTTCTTAACGGAACTTGCTGCAAACTTCTTCGCTGTCGGTATTGTTATCGGTTTTGTCGGCGGCTTGAAACTGAATGCGGTATTCGATGCATTTATTGACGGTATGAAAATCGTCGTTTACGGCGCGATTATTGTCGGTTTCGCAAGAGCGATACTTGTGGTACTTGAATCAGGACTGATTATCGATACGATTATATACAGTATGAGTGCAGCGCTCGACTATATACCGGGTGCATTTACAGCTATTGGAATGCTCTTTGTACAGGTTATTATCAACTTCTTCATTCCTTCAGGCTCAGGCCAGGCAATGACGACGATGCCTGTTATGGTGCCAATATCGGATTTACAGAACATTCCGAGACAGGTTGCAGTACTTGCATATCAGTACGGTGATGCGATTACAAATAGTATTATTCCGACATCAGCATCTTTGATGGGGGTACTTGCTGTTGCTGGAATTCCATATATTAAATGGGTAAAATTCGTTTGGAAATTAGTTATTATGTGGTTAATTATAGCGGCAATTGCTTTAGTCGTTGCAACATTAATTAATTTACAGTAAATCATGAGATGAGCAAATACTGCTCATCTTTTTTAATGCAACTTTAGACTGATTATTCTGATATTAGACTTATATTTTATATTTAGTGATAATATGTAAGTATATACAGAAAATGGAGGCGAATTAAATGGGTCATACCTGGATTAAATTGTCGGTGCTCTATCTCGTTATCGGTATTTCGGTCGGATTGTTTATGTCGTATACGATACAGCTCAACTGGGCTGCAGGACACGCTCACGTTAACGTTGTTGGATGGCTTTCCACGCTTGGTATAGGCGCAGTTTTATCAATTTACCCGCATTTAGCTGAAAACGGCCTCGGTACAGCCACATTCTGGCTGTATCATATCGGCGTTCCTTTATTTCTCTTCAGTACATTTTTCGTACAGGTAAATCCCGGAGTTGCACACATATTTACATTCATCGGCGGACCGATGTTCCTCATCGCAATAATTCTTTTTGGAATTAATCTTTTCATGAATTTAAAAGATGAAGATGTAAAAAAATATAAGCGCGGTATGTAATATTTGTATACTTTATCTTTCAGGACTTATAATAAGAGTAACAACTTAAAAAGGCAGGGAGATAAATGGATAACATACAGGTATTTTATGACATCGCTTTAACGCCGGATGAGTATCGTGAAAAACTTACAGAATTAAAAGACGGGTTCGATAAAATTTATAATGAACACGAAATAACGAAAGATAATGAATTTGAGAACTTCAAAAATAGTGAGATGGTGCTGCTCGTTATTGCTGAACCATGGTGCGGTCACTGCATGCTTAACCTTCCGATTCTGTTTAAGCTCGCAGAAGAGGCTGGCATTGACGTGAAAGTGGCACTGCGTGATGATAATGAAGAACTGATGAACGCTTACTTAACTAACGGCAACAAAGTAATTCCTAAAGTCATTGCGATTAACAAAGAAGAAAAAGAAGCGGCAGTATGGGGCCCGCGTGCACCAATGACGGCAGTCATTCAAAAAGATATTATGAAAGATATGCCTGAAAAAGGTACAGAAGAATACGATGCAGCATTTAAATCTGCAATCACAGAAATGAAAGAAAAATTCAAGACATCTCCTGAACTGTGGGATGCTGTAGAAAAAGATTTAAAAGAAACATTAGCTGTAAAATAATATTGGAACTCCTCTAAAAGAAATTTTTAGAGGAGTTTTTTAATTTCAATATTTAATTAACGAATCCTTATGCTAAACTATAAATCGTAATTAAGATGTTTTAATTTATAAACAGTAAATGTGACAGGGGTTGTTATTGTGATACGTAAAGAGCACGATAAAGGAATCATAGAATATACTCTTAAGAATAATAACGGTATGACTGTAAAATTAATCAATGTCGGATGCAGTATTACGGAAATACTGGTTCCAGATAGGGACGGGGATTACAGCAACGTTGTCTTGAGATATGAAACTCTGGAAGAGTATTTCAGAAATGAACATTTCCTCGGGTCTGTGATTGCACCGATTGCCGGCAGGCTGGAGAATGCAGAATTCACCATCGATGATGAAGTATATTCATTCACCCCGAATGAGGGGGAGAACCTCTTGCACAGTGGTAAATTGAATCCATACAACGAAATCTGGGACAGTTCTATAGAAGATGATAAGGTAGTTTTTCAATATAAGGTGGGCAACGAATATCCAGGCAGTCCATTGTTCAAAGTCATATACAGTCTGAGTGATGACAATGAATTGAAGCTTGAATATGAAGTCAGTGCTGAGTCAGAAAGCGCAGTGGCTCCAACCAATCATACTTACTTTAATCTGGGGAATGAAGATACAAGAGATCACTTGGTCAGAAGCAATATAGAAAGTTATCTTAAGATGAATGAGAATCTGATTGCGGAAAGTGTAGAAAATTGTGAAGGGCTGTTCGATCTGCAGCAGGGGCAGTTGTTCAGCGATGTTTTTGCAAGTGATGACGAACAGATTAGTATTGCGAATGGCGGTTTTGATCATTATTTTATTTTTGAAGAAGATGATAAGTCCGTAAATATCACCGATAAGAAGAGTGGACGAACAATGAAGGTGACGACTACTTTCCCCGGAATGGTGCTGTACACAGGCAATAATCTGGATGAGAGTGTTGTTTTGAAAGACAGGAAGGCTCAGAAATACGCCGGGTTCTGCGTCGAAACTCAAAGCTCACCGGCAGCTCTGAAATTACTTCCTGATCAGGAAATCAGCATAGATAAAGAGAATACATATAAAAAAGAAACAGTATTCAGTTTTAGTACAGTTAGATAGAAAAAATATAGTCTGCTCAAAATTTGAGCAGACTATATTTATTTTAATTAACTATTAACGGTGTACCGGTCCCGATAAAGATATTTTCTAGTGATAACAAAGCCCATTCCTTCGATTGTTGCATGGCTGTCTTTGTCTGCGAATAAAATTTTAGTGCCCTGAATCTCATCGCATATATTTAAATAGTCTTTAAGATGTCTGAGCTTGTTGCCGATGATGATGTAATCCGGACTCAAGGCCCGAGCGACATTCTCCAAACCTGTGTTCATGTATGCTGACAATTCATTAATAGCCTCAAGTGCTATTGCGTTGTTATTTTCAAGTTCCTCCAGAACTCTGGTTATATTTCTTTCCATGGTCAGACCTTTTCTCTCGAGAGAATCATAGAATGCCTGTTCTGATGCATATGTTTCCCAGCAACCTTTTCTCCCGCAATGGCATTGTCTACCATTTTCAACAATAACATTATGTCCGAATTCTCCGGCGAGCCCCATTTTTCCTCTGTAGAGATTACCGGAAATAATAATTCCTGTACCGATTCCGATACCGGCACTGACGTAGACCAGGTTTTTATTTTCCGGATTATTGACATGATTCAATGCCCCGAGTGCACCTGCGTTTGCTTCGTTAAATATATTAATAGGGATACCCTCGAATACATCTTTGAATTCTTCAGCCAGGTCGATATTTTTCCAGCCGAGGTTTGGTGCGTGAATAATCATCCCTTTAATATCTACAGTTGCAGGCACTGCTACAGCAACTTCGATAATATCTTTTGTGTGGATTTTGAGTTTCTTAATAGCATGATTAAAAGAATCTCTAAGCATTTCTGCTATTATTCCCGTATCATTATTCTTTCTTTCAATTCTTTGTGTGAAAACATCTTCGAGCTTCATATTCATCACTGTAAAGTAAATATCACTGCCGCCGATTTTTATTCCGACAATATATTTTGCATCCGGATTAAATTTCAGTAATTTTGGTTTCCTGCCTCCGCTGGACATTCCGTAACCAAGGTCAATAATCAGGTTCTCATTGAGCAGCTCGTCAGTAATTTTTGATACTGTCGCTTTGTTCAGACCGGTCTGTTTAGCCAGTTCAGCTCTTGAAATCATCTCAGTCGAAGTGAGCAGTTTCAAAATTTTATTCGTATTGAATTGCTTAATGGATTGCTGGTTAACTATACTTTTATTCATAGCGCTCTCCTATGTCTGTTTAGATGAGATTTCTTCAAAGTATAGCACAATTTTCAAATATCGTTTGACAGCGATTTCAAATAGTTGTATTCTTTGTTTAACCAATAAACAAAGTATTTCAGGAGGAACAATAATGACTTATTTCAATCAAGAACAGATCAGCTATGAAGGACCATATTCAACTAATACTATGAGTTTCAAATACTTTAACCCGGAAGAAGTAATCGGGGGTAAGACAATGGCTGAGCACATGAAATTCAGTGTGGCTTACTGGCATACATTCACTGAAGATCTTTCTGACCCATTTGGCGGCGGTACTGCAAAACGCGACTGGGATCATCTTGAAGGCATGGACAAAGCGAAAGCAAGAGTAGAAGCGATGTTCGAACTGCTTGAAATACTGAATGTTGAGTATTTCTGTTTCCACGATGCAGATATTGCACCTGAGGGAAAAAACTTAAAAGAAACAAATGACAACCTTGATGAAATCGTTGCACTTATTAAACAAAAAATGGAAGAAACAGGAAAGAAACTGCTTTGGAATACAGCTAACAACTTCTCACATGAGCGTTTTGTACATGGTGCGGCTTCTTCTTCAAATGCAGATGTATTTGCATATGCAGCAGCTAAAGTTAAAAAGCAGCTTGATATCGCTAAAGAACTTGGCGCAAGCAGCTACGTATTCTGGGGCGGACGTGAAGGATACGAAAGTCTTCTTAACACAAATATGAAACTTGAAACAGACAACCTTGCACGTTTCTTCAAATTAGCTAAAGCTTATGCAGATAAAATTGGCTATGAAGGACAGTTCCTGATTGAACCTAAACCGAAAGAGCCGACATCTCACCAGTACGATTTTGATGTGGCAAGCGGTCATGCATTCTTACAAAAACACGGTCTGGAAGATGTATTCAAATTCAATATCGAAGCTAACCATGCAACACTTGCAGGTCACTCGTTCCAGCACGAACTCAGATACGCACGCGACAACGATATGCTTGGTTCAGTGGATGCGAACCAGGGTCACCCGCTGCTTGGATGGGATACTGATGAATTCCCGACAGATGTGTATGAAACAACTATGGCAATGTACGAAATTCTTAAAAACGGCGGACTTGAAAAAGGCGGCCTGAACTTCGATGCGAAACCGAGACGTACTTCATTCGAACAGAAAGATCTTATTCTTTCTCACGTAGCAGGAATGGATGCATTTGCACTTGGATTGCGTGTTGCACACAAGATGATCGAAGATAACTTCTTTGAAAATATTGTTGATGAAAAATATAAATCTTACACTGAAGGTATCGGACGTCAGATTTTAGATGGTGAAACAAGCCTCGAAGAACTTGAAACGTATGCTTTAAATAACAGTGAAATTACAAATACTTCAGATCATCTTGAACTGATTAAATCACAAATCAACCAGTATATTCTTAATATCAACAGAGGTGTCTAACATTGGAATACGTAATTGGCATTGATATCGGCACAAGCGGACTGAAAAGCATTATAGTCAGCGGTGACGGAGAAGTCGTCAAAAGTGACAAAGTTAAATATGATACCATTCACGAGAAAACGGGATACAGTGAAATGGACCCGGAGGACTGGTATGAAGCGGCAGTTGGAAGCCTGAAACGGTTGCTGGATAGTGAATACGGCAGCAAAGTTACAGGAATCAGCTTTTCAGGACAGATGCATGGCCTGGTTATTATCGATAATAACGGTGAAGTAATCAGACCGGCAATACTGTGGAATGATACGAGGACATCAGAAGAGTGTAAGGAAATCATCGCGGATATCGGTCTCGACAACCTGCTTGGTCAGGTTCAGAATACAGTTCTCGAAGGTTTTACACTGTCTAAACTGATGTGGGTTAAAAAGAACGAACCTGAAAACTTTAAATCAATCGATAAATTCATGATGCCGAAAGACTATGTGATTTACCGTCTGACAGGCAATGTTTTTGCAGAGCCGTCTGATGCAGCAGGCACAGTGATGTTCGATGTGAAGAAGGGTGAATGGTCAAGTATTCTTCTGGATCAGCTCGGGATAGAGCAAAATATCTGTCCTGAAGTGATTCCTTCACACGGTAAATCGGGCGTGCTTAACAAAGCGCTGTTTGATGTGGAGCAGGATATCTCAATCTATCAGGGCGGGGCAGACAATGCCTGCGGTGCACTAGGTGCAGGTATTACTGATTCAACGAGACAGCTGGTCAGTATCGGTACATCCGGTGTCGTTCTGTCTTCTGAAGAAGAAGACGATTACATGAACGACGGTTCAGTACATTACTTTAACCACTGTGTCAGCGGTCAGAATTATGTAATGGGTGTAACATTATCAGCTGGATACAGCCTTCAGTGGCTGAAAAAAATGCTTGGCGATGATCAGACATTTGGTGAATTCATGCAGGAAGCAGAAACATCACCGCTTGGAGCGAAAGGACTGTTATATACTCCATTCCTTCTCGGTGAAAGAACGCCGTACAACGATGCAGAAATCAGAGGCAGCTTTATCGGTCTTGATGCGAATACGAATGCTGCCGACATGAAGAGAGCAGTTATCGAGGGGATTACTTTCTCACTTAACGAAAGTATTGAAATTATGCGTAAGAACGGCAAGAATATCAGCCATATTGTATCTATCGGAGGCGGTGCAGGGAACCGTCAATGGCTGCAGATGCAGGCGGATATTTTCGATGCAGAGATTATGACGCGTACTGAAGAACAAGGACCTGCATTTGGAGCGGCAATGATTGCAGCTGTCGGTGAACAATGGTTTGAAGATTTTTCAGTAGTTACTGAGGAGTGGATTGATTACAAAGAGACATTCAGTCCGATCACTGAAAACAAAGTGCAATATAAGAAATTATTTGAATTATACAGAGAAGTTTATGAGAAGACACAGGGGCTCACAAGCAAATTATTAGAATTTAAATAAAACTTTGGGGGTGTCATGTGATGGGACCACATTATAATGTGAAGTTTTTAATCACGATGACGTTAATTGCAACACTGGGAGGATTGTTATTCGGGTATGACACAGCTGTTATATCCGGAGCGGAACAATCTCTTCAAAAGTACATAACAGCCGACTATAATTCATTCATACACGGGGTAACAGTATCGAGTGCATTAATCGGTTGTGTAATCGGGGGAATTCTTTCAGGTAAAATTGCGGAAAGAATCGGAAGAAAGAGATCACTGCAGCTTGCAGCTGTTCTGCTTGCTGTTTCAGCACTGCTTTCAGCATATCCTGAACTTCTGTTCTTTGAAGTAGGAGAAGCAAGCTTAGGTCTTCTTATCATGTTTAACCTTTACCGTATTATCGGGGGTATCGGTGTCGGCCTGGCATCTGCTGTTACACCGATGTTCATCGGGGAAATGGCGCCGTCAGGAATTAGAGGAAGACTGGTTTCATGGAACCAGTTTGCAATTATCTTCGGTATGCTCGTAGTTTATTTTGTTAACTACGGTATCGCTTTTGGGGAAACTGCATCATGGATGGAAACTATAGGCTGGAGATACATGTTCCTGACTGAAGCAGTTCCTGCACTTCTGTTCTTCCTGCTGCTGTTCGCAGTACCGGAAACACCGAGATATCTTGCGCTCAACAAACAGGATGATAAAGCGATGGCTGTATTAAACAGAATTTATCATTCTGCAGATCACTCTAAAAAAGTGCTGGCAGATATAGTACAAACACGTAAACTTGAAACAACGAAAAAGAAAACACCGTTGTTTGCATTTGGTAAAACAGTGATTATCGTAGGTATTATGGTGTCATTCTTCCAGCAATTTATCGGTATTAACGTTGCACTTTACTATGCGCCGAGAATTTTTGAAGATCTCGGGGCGGGTGCAGACGCATCGATGGTACAGACAGTAGTAATGGGACTTGTAAACGTAATATTTACACTTATTGCTATAAAATATGTTGATAAGATTGGTAGAAAACCTCTGCTGATTGTCGGTTCTATCGGTATGGCAATCGGTATGGGCGGGGTCAGCCTGCTGTCAGGGTTTAACGTAATCGGTATATCAACACTGGTATTTATCGTAATATTCACAGCATCGTTTATGATGAGCTGGGGACCAATTGTCTGGGTTGTATTATCAGAAATATTCCCTAACAGAATCAGAGGCGCTGCTATGGCAATTGCAGTTGCGGTACAATGGCTTGCAAACTTTACCATTACTTCATTCTATCCGTACATGATGGAAGTCAGCGGTGCAATGACATACGGCTTCTACGGTCTGATGTGTGTACTGTCAGGACTGTTCGTTTGGAAATTCCTGCCTGAAACTAAAGGTAAAACTCTTGAAGAGCTTGAAAAACTGTGGAAGAAAAAAGAAGATACTTCAGAAGTGCTTTCTAACGAAGCTGCAGTGGAAACAAAATAATAAAATTAAAATTCCGTTCTCATTATGAGGACGGAATTTTTTATTGCTCAATTCTTTTTACGCTGCTTCTGCTTTCCTCGTACTGATAAATACTCCGACTGCGAGTATTAAAATAATACCTGCAACCTGGTACATGCCGAGACCAACGTTTAACAGGATGACCGATGTCAGTACTGCGGATACAGGCTCCAGCAGGCCGAGTATACCGGCTTCCGTTGAACTGATGTATTTCATGCTCGTAATGTACAAGTAGAACGCGAGCGTTGTTCCAAGCAGTATGGACAGTGCCAGTATAATAATCTGCGCCCAAGTCCAGTCAAATGAAAAATCAAACACCCATATCGGATGAACGAAGTTCATAATAATACCGCCTGTCAGCATTGATCCGCCGACGAGCTGAAGCGGATGAATGACCTGGAGCAGCACTGGTGCATGCAGCGTGTAGTAGGCGAGTGCAACACCTGATGCGAGCCCGAACATCAGGGCAACAGGCGACACTGCGAGGTTTGTCAGATTGCCGTTGGTGGCAATTAGAATAACGCCGATAATCATTGCACCGATTATAAAGGCTTCAGCTTTTGTCCACGGTCTGTATTTTTTCATCACCGCATAAAGAATAATATAAATCGGTCCGGTACATTGCAGCACGGTGGCAATAGCAGCGTTGCCATAGCCGATTGCGGCCATAAATGTGTACTGCACCATCGTCATACCGAAGATGGAATATATGGAGAACATGAGCACTGTATGTTTATTCCATACTGTACGATGTTTCTTCCGGAAAAATAAAGTGTATATAGATAATAGGATAATACCGCTGATCGTCAGTCTGGCTGTAACATACCAGTTAACGTCGACGGGCGTCTCGGTAAATATATAATCGGACGCAGTCCCGCCGATACCCCAAAGCGCGGCACCGATAATGACGAAAATTAAACCTTTAGCATGCAGCGAATTTTTCATAGCATTCCCGCCTTTTATTCATTTTTCAAACCCGTATACTGCATACGGCTGTTAAACAGTTTTGGATACGATAAATATCCGACCATGACAGAAGCAGCAGTTGCGTTAGTCAGTATTAAAAACAAAACGAGCAGCTGATACATGACGGCTTCCATCGGTGCAGCACCCCCGATAATCAACCCGCTCATCATGCCGGGAAGCTGGACAAGACCGATGGTTTTCTGTGATTCTATCGTCGGAATCATACTCGTTTGAATTGCTGATTTTAAACTGCGGGAAACCGCATCTTTCGGCTGCCCGCCGAATGATAAAATCAGCTCTATCATTTCTTCACTGTTTTCAAGTTCATCGGTAAATTTACTGACGAACAATAATGACAGCACCATACAGTTGCCGATAATCATGCCGCTGATTGGAATAATCTGTTCGGGTTCAAAATCGAGTATGCCGAAACCGAGCATAATTGTCATTGAAACAACTTCCACGGCTGTCAGTGTTAAAATAATAATCCACTTTATACCGGGAATACGCGTGCCTTTTTTAATGACATTCTGACTGGCAGCACCAATCATTACTATTATCATTAAAATCATGTAAATACTGCTGTCACTGTCGAAAACAAAAGTCAGTATCATACCGACAATAAGCAGCTGGACAATTGAACGGACCGAAGCGATAACAATATCCTTTGTTAAGCCGAGTTTCAGTACAACCGCAATAACCAGAGGAATAATAACAAAGACGCCTGAGAGCAGAAGTTCCTGGAAGCCCATTAGCGTACACCTCTTAGAAATTGCTGGATAACTGTATTCTTTGAACTGTATAATGTATCAATTGCGCCGTGAAGCAGCAGCTCACCCTGATTTAAAAACCAGATATCATCGCTGACACGCTCAGCCTGAGCGAGGTCGTGGGTAATCCAAATCACAGTCAGCCGATGTTCCTGCTGCAGTTTCATCACCAGGCGTTCAATTTCTCTGACCAGTGTGTAATCAAGACTCGACGTAATTTCATCGAGCAGCAGTACTTCAGGTCTTGAGACGAATGTGCGGGCTATTGAAATACGGCTCTTTTCACCGCCGGACAGTGTTTTTATTTTACGCGATAAAAATGATTCATCCAGTTCAACCATGTCGAGCAGTCTGACGGCACGTTCATGACTCAGCTTTTCATTAAATATCTGGAGCGGCAGATTTAAATTATCGTACACCGTGCCATGAAGCATCGGCGCACTTTGAAATGCCATGCCGGCTTTCTTTCTGAGAGCGATAATGTCGATGCCGGATATATCTTCACCGCGGTAAAAAACACTGCCGGAATCCGGGGATATCAGCCCGTTAATATGTTTCAGACACGTTGTTTTACCTGCGCCGCTCGGCCCGATAAAAGTCGTGATTTTATTTTCTCTGAAAGACCCTGTTATATTGTGCAATATCGATTGATAACTGACATTTTGGAAGTCAATAATCTCCATGGTTCAAACCCTCCAATGTAAATGTGCTAAAATGAAGTAAGGTGATTTAATGATTTATATAGGACTGACAGGGTGGGGTGATCACGATTCGCTGTACACCGAACTCTCAAATAAAAAAGATAAATTAATTACATATGCTTCACATTTTCCAATCGTTGAACTCGATTCAACATACTATGCGGTACAGCGTCAGTCAACGGTGGAAAAATGGTGTGATCAGACACCTGATACGTTTAAATTCGCAGTGAAAGCTCATCAGTTTATGACGGGACACAGCGATTACAGAGAACATTACGATTCTATCAGGGATGTTTTTTCTGCCTATAAAGAAATGCTGATGCCTATGTATCAAAGAAATAAACTTGCATTTGTACTACTGCAGTTTCCACCGTGGTTTGACTGCAACAGTAAAAATATACGCTATGTAAAATTTGCAATCGAACTGCTGAAACCTTTTAAAGTCGCAGTGGAATTCCGTAATCAGACATGGTTCCGTGATGACTTTAAAGAACATACACTGGAATTTCTGCACGACAGCCAGGTCATTCACAGTATTTGTGATGAACCGCAGGCAGGAATCGGCTCGATTCCTTTCGTTAACCGAGTTACGGATGATACAGCATTTATACGCCTGCACGGCCGTAATGTCCACGGCTGGACACAGCAGAACCGGACATCCGAAGAGTGGCGGGAAGTCCGCTATTTATACGATTATAACAGACAGGAACTCGAGTGGTTACAAAAACAAATCAATATACTGCAGCATAAAACGAAAGACATTTATATCGTTTTTAACAATAACTCAGGAGGTCACGCAGCTGGCAATGCAAAACAGTTAATCAGCATGCTGAACATAGAATACAGCGGACTTGCGCCGAAGCAGCTGAAACTATTCTAAGGGGCTGGGGTCATGGAATTTATCGTGCTTATACTGATCGGTTTACTTTCTTCTATACTGGGCTCGCTCGTCGGTATCGGCGGGGGTGTCATTGTCGTTCCCGCTTTAATGTTTTTCGGGCTGACTCTCGGCCTGCTGCCGGCAATAACACCGCAGACTGCGGTCGGTACATCGAGTATGCTTTTAATATTTACAGGTATGAGCGCGATGATTTCATATGCGCGAAACAAGCAGGTTGACAAGCAGAATGGTATTCTGTTTTTAATCGGGTTAATGCCGGGGGCATTTGCAGGCTCATATGCCAGCAGCTTGTTTACAGTAGACAGCTTCAACTTATACTTTGGGATATTCTTAATTTTTATTAGTATTCTGTTAGTAATCAGAAATAAAATTAAGCCGATGAAAGTGTTCCAGAACCCCAAGTATTTAAAACCTCACCGCGATAATCAGGGTAATGTGTATCATTACGGTTTTCCGCCGTATCTTGCGATTGTTATAACGTTTATCGTCGGCTTTATAACAGGACTATTCGGTATCGGCGGAGGTGTCCTGATGACACCTTTAATGCTGATGGTTTTCCGGATGCCGCCGACAATCGCCATCGGTACGAGTATGATGATGGTATTTTTCTCCGGCGTATCGTCGGCATTCGGTCATGTACTGCAGAATAACGTCGTTTATCTGTACATACTGATGCTCGTACCGGCAGCTGTCGTTGGAGCGACTATCGGTGTAAAAATTAATCAGCGGTTCAGTTCGGACGCTTTAGTTGTACTGCTCCGCACGGTCTTGTTTATACTGGGATTATACTTGATTTTACAAACAATTCTTTAAGGAGTGCTCGCATGGAAGTGAAGATTTATCATACTAATGATATACACAGTGCATTACATAATTACATGAAGTTCACGAGCTTCATTAAAAATAAAAGACGCCAGTTCAGAGACAATATGTTTTATGTCGATATCGGCGACCATGTCGACCGTTCGCACCCATACACAGAAGCGACACTCGGAAAAGGCAATATTGAATTGTTGAATAATGCTACATGTGACGTGGCTACGCTCGGGAATAATGAAGGGATTACGCTGACGCAGGATCAGCTTAAGCATCTGTATGATGATGCAGAGTTCGATGTAATTTGTGCGAACCTGCGTGAAGTAGGCAGTACAGAACCGTATTTTAAGCCTTATACTATTAAAGAGACAAACGGTATAAAAATCGGTTTTATCGCAGCGACAGTAGAGTTCACCCCTTTTTATCTGGCACTGGACTGGGAAGTAGCGGATGCCTTTGACTGGATAGAAAAGTATTTACGGGAACTGGAACCCAAGGTCGATGTTATCGTAATGATGAGTCACTTAGGCATGTACGATGATGAAACGCTCGCAAATAAATTTCCTGAAATTGATCTGATTCTATCCTCCCATACGCATCATCATTTTGAGCAGGGTGAACGTGTCAACGGCGTGCTGCTTGCAGCGGCAGGGAGATACGGAGAATACATCGGAGAAGTCACACTTCAATTTGATGATGGTAAGCTCGTCGGCAAAAAAGCGGGCCTGATCGAATCGGATGTATTATCCCAGGTTGAAAATGATTATTACAATAAAGGTAAAGCGATTTTAAAAAATACAGTCGTTAAAGAAGATGCACTGCCGATTGACCGGAGATTGTATTCAGCAGGACGGTTCAGTTCTCTTTTGGCATATATGCTTAAAGATTTCACTAAAAGCGATGCCGGGCTGATCCATACGGGGCTCATAGCAAGTCCGTTTGAAGGCGGGGAACTGACTGAATACTCACTTCATAAAGTATTGCCTCATGCGATTAATGCAGTCCAGATAGAACTCACGGGACGCGAGATGAAAGAAATATTTACGCAGGCAAACCGTCATGAGTATAAAGATGAAATCGTACGCGGACTCGGTTTTCGCGGAGATATTTTCGGCTGTTTCGTCACTGATAATATTCATTATATCCAGTCGGAACGTGAATATTATATCGGTAATGAACTCATCGATGAAAAGAAAAAATATACTCTTGGAACACTTGATATGTATACTTTCGGCAGGATATTTCCGCAATTCAGATATTCAAAAAAAGAATACATGGTACCGGATCTGCTGCGTGATATTATAAAAAAATATCTTGAAGCGATGTAGTCTTTTCAAGCCGGGATATGCTATAATGTAAAGCAATTGAATAAAGAAAAGTAGAGGTTGCATTTTTCAACAGTAAAGTATCTCAGCAGGCATGCGTTTAGAAGATACTTGAAAGGGGAAAATGCCGAAGGACAGTGCCGGCAGGTATTTGTTCTGGGGTTCAGTTTAACAGGCTGGGCACTGTCAGTTACATGATGCGCTACATTTAATAGATAAATCATAAATGCGTGCACTGTTAGCGTATTTGTGGTTTTTTTTATTGAAAAAATTAGGAGGAAGAAAAATGGAATCATTTTTAAATTGGGAATATATGCCGTTAATCCCGCCATTACTTACACTCTTACTCGTTGTTGTAACGAGAAAGGTAGTTATCAGTTTAGGTGCAGGGATTATTACGTCGGCATTTGTCATTGCGAATGGCCAGTTCGGTGAATTTTTCACGCTGGTTTTCGATTCATTTCTCGCAATATTTATTGAAGACGGCGGTATAAACACGTGGAATGCGTACATATTAATTTTCTTAACACTGCTCGGAATTATGACGGCATTTATGAATATGTCAGGCGGTGCGCGGGCATTTACAAACTGGGCGCTGACAAAAGTCAAATCCCGCCGCGGAGCAGGCCTGATGGCAGGCGTACTCGGAATTATCGTCTTTATCGATGATTACTTCAGTGCATTAATCGTCGGTCAGGTCGCTAAGCCGATTACGGATAAATATAAGATTTCACGAGCAAAACTTGCTTATTTTGTCGATACGACAGCATCTCCGGTCGCTGTAATGGCGCCGGTGTCAAGCTGGGGTGCAGGAATTATGGGACTGACAGCACCGTTATTAATCGGGGCGGGCATGACACACATTTCACCGTTCCAGAGTTTCATGTACATGATACCGATGAATTTTTATGTAATAGCGGCGATGGTAATGATGTTTATCGTTATTATTTTTAAGTTCGACATTGGACCGATGAGAAAACAGGAAGAATTAGCAATTAACGAAGGTATTCTGCGCGATAAGGTGCCTGAATTCGCAGAGCAGGATGAAGACCTGCCTGTCCATGAAGGATCCAGTGCCAGTGCATTAATCGTGCCGATTGTCGGTCTTGCATTGTCAGTTGTTATTGCAATGTATATTACAGGTGCGCTTGAAGGCGGAAGCTGGGGCGTATTCACAGTAATGGAAAATACACTGATTACACATTCACTTCTAATCGGGGGTATTGTGGGTCTGGTGCTGACATTATTTTATTACTTCAAACAGACAAAAAATGACAATGATTTCAGCGGCAGACATATTTTACTCGGTATTAAAACAGGATTCCTTGCGATGTTTCCGGCAATACTGGTATTAACATTTGCATGGATGATCGGTGCATTAATCAGTGAACTGGGTACAGGAGAACTGCTTGGTGCGATGGTTGAAAGTTCAAATCTGCCGGTTGCACTGCTGCCTGCTGTCATCTTTATTGTTGCTTGTATTATGGCACTTGCTACAGGTACGAGCTGGGGTTCATTCGGTATTCTGATTCCGGTTGCAGGTGAAATTATTATTTCACTTGGTGCGACTGAGCTCCTGCTGCCAAGTGTTGCGGCAGTACTTGCAGGTGCAGTATTCGGAGACCACTGTTCACCGATTTCCGACTCGACAATACTGTCATCCACAGGGTCAGGAAGTGATCATATCGTTCACGTTATGACACAGCTGCCTTACGCGATTATTTCAGCGTTAATCGGACTTGCGGGCTTTGTTATTCTGGGTCTGACAACGAGTGTATTGTGGGGACTTCTCGGAGTTCTTGCCGGCCTTCTTTTAGTGTTTGCAATCGTAAAATTTGTGTACCGTCCGGTTGTTAAACAGAACGCATAATGGTAAATATTATGCTATTATGGATGTATCAGTTTGATTAAAGGGTGTGCGTCTATGATTACGATTGATCATATGAACTTTGAACTCGTGGAAAATTACCGCGATGCATTTAATGAAGAAATATTTATTGAAAAATACAGCGAACTGCTGAACAAGTACGATTACATCGTCGGTGATGTCGGTTACGAGAAATTAAGGCTTGCCGGTTTTTATAGAAACGGAAAACGTAAAGTGGAACCGGATAAAAGGGTCAATGCCATCGAGGAGTATTTAAATGAATACTGCAATTTTGGATGTGCGTACTTTATTTTGCGAAAAGTTTCAAAACATGAATTACAAGAACAGACAGAAGAGTCTGATGAAGAAGTTCAGGAAGAGGCCGGGTCATAATGACCGGTCTCTTTTTATTATCCGTGCGGATTCATATGATATGATAAGAGAGAATAATAATGATGAGGTGTAGAAATGTATTTTGTAGATAAAAATCTGTTAAACGAGCGTCTCGACTACATTGAAAGATTGGCAGAAACGATTGATACTGATAATAATCTTGCGCTTGAAAGAGCTTGTCATATGCTTATTGAAGCGACAGTCGACGTCGGCAATATGATTATCGATGCGTTTATCTTAAGAGACCCGGGCAACTATCAGGATGTTATTGATATTCTGGCTCAGGAAAAAGTTATAGGGCCTGATGATGCAGAGAAATTTAAAAATACGCTGCAGTGGAGAAAAGAGCTGACCAGAAACTATCAGTCACTGGATCACGAAGCAATGCGTGCAGAATTTAAAAAGAACATCAGTGCTTATAAAGATTTTAAGGAGAGCATTGAGTACTTTTATAAAAACGATCCGCAAGCCGTAACGGCATTCAGCGGGGACGATGATGTATAAAGGATACTTAATCGATCTTGATGGAACGATGTTTAACGGCAACAAGGTCATTGACGGTGCTGTTAATTTTATCGACCGTTTAAACAGCTCGGGTATTCCCTATCTGTTCCTGACGAATAATGCGACGAGGCATCCTGAAGAAATTCTTCAAAAGTTTGAAACAATGGGCTTTAAAACGACAGTAAATCATATTTACACGTCGGCAGCTGCAATGAAAAGCTATCTTGAACAGGAGTTCAGTTCACCGGGGGTATATTTAGTCGGTACTGACAGTTTTAAAAACACGCTGACTAAAGATGGCAGTATTGTATTAACTGATACGGCACCGGATGCGGTCGTTATGGGGCTCGATACATCAATTACGTTTGATAAAATTATTACTGCCTGTCGGCTGATTCAGGAAGGCGCGCGTTTTCTTGCGACAAATCCTGATATAAAGATTAAAACTGATTTTGGTTTTTCTCCGGGAAACGGTTCATTCGTAAAACTGGTCAGTGAAGTAACTGGAGTCGAACCTGTTATTACCGGGAAACCAAACCGTTATATTTTAGACGGTGCTTTAGCACGGTTAAATTTGCTGCCGGGTGAAGCGGCGATGATTGGTGATAATTACGATACCGATATTTTAACGGGAATTAACGGCGGACTGGATACGATTCATGTCGGTACAGGTGTGCATTCTAAAACAGAAGTAATGACTAAAAAAATACCGCCGTTACATGTTATTGATACGCTCTATGACTGGCCGTTATAAATTTAATAAAACTCTCATGTTAACCGATTATAATTTAAGGTTAACACGAGAGTTTTTTCCTGTTATGATATAACTAATCAAAATTACAGGAGTAATAATATGAAAACTAAACATCTTGTTTTTGCTGCATTATTTACTGCACTGATTGCTGTTGGTGCACAAATCAGAGTGCCTCTCGGTCCCATACCATTTACCCTGCAGGTGCCGATGGTACTCTTAGCCGGGATGCTGCTCGGGAAGAAATTGGGTTTAATTTCAATTACAGCATATATATTTATCGGCCTGATCGGTATTCCGGTCTTTGCAGGTGCCGGCGGCTTAGGTTCCCTCGTATCGCCGTCGTTCGGATTTGTGCTCGGTTTTATTCCCGGGGTAGTGATTACGGCTGTCGGCGGCAATGAACATATCGGACGGATGATTACCTTTACGCTCTTAGGCATGGGTGTGATATTTATATGCGGCGTGCTTTATTTCTCATTTATTATGAATACAGTAATCGGTACGCCGATGTCCCTGACAGAAATATTAATGGCTGCGGTCGTACCGTTTTTAATTAAGGATGTTATACTCGCAGTGTTAACAGTCATGTTTGCGAAGACATTAACACAGCGGGGGCTTATGCTGGCGTAAAAATAGGACTTTCAAATGATGGATTTTTAAGAGGATTTCTATTATAATGTACTATATATAGAAAATGCTCATAAATTGATTGGAGTGAAGTATAATGGCAGTCAGTCAGGATACAATGTATGAACAAGTTGAAGAAGTATTAGATAAATTACGTCCCTTCCTTCTGCGTGATGGCGGAGACGTTGAACTCGTAGATGTTGAAGACGGTATTGTGAAGCTCAGACTTCTAGGCGCATGCGGAACATGCCCAAGTTCAACGATTACTCTTAAAGCCGGTATCGAACGTGCACTTCTCGAAGAAGTACCAGGTTTTGTTGAAATCGAGCAAGTGTTTTAAATCGCAACTAGAGACGTGACGTCTCTAGTTTTTTTATTTTTTTATGTGAGGAGCATGAGCAATGTATACAATTGTAGAGTTTTGCAACGCTAATATGCAAAAAGGAACTCAGGATGTGTATGCTCAGCTGGATAAAAATCCAGGAATCGATGTCGTCGATTATGAATGCACAAATAATTGCGGTCTGTGCAGTAAAAGTTTTTTCGTTCTCGTAGACGGGGAAATCGTCGCTGCTAAAAATAATGAGCAGCTTCTCGAAAAAACTTATAAACGGATTGACAAAAATAATCAGGCATTTGATGAGTGAACTCATCGTTGGTGCTAACGTTTTTCGTGTAGTATAATTAGGATATTGAGATTTTTGTAACAAAGTATTTAGAACAGGAGTGATTTTTATGTCATCAGTAACATTGACTGAAAGTGCAGCGTACGAAGTTAAGGATATGCTGGAAGCGAATGACATGTCGGAAGGTTTCCTGCGTTTTAAAATTCAAGGCGGGGGCTGTACGGGATTGACGTACGGTATGGCTGCAGAAGGCGAAGCATCGGACAAGGATGAAGTATTCGAATTCCACGGTGTCAAAATGCTCGTTGCCAAAATGGATCTGCCTGTCGTAGACGGTACTGTAATTGATTTTAAACAGTCGCTTATCGGCGGCGGTTTTACGATTGAAAACCCGAATGCAAGCCTGTCATGCGGCTGCGGTTCGTCATTTAGAACTAAAGCGAATGCCGGTGCCCCGGGAGACTGTTAAAATTAGTGAAAACGCTTGAAATATTACCATTTAGTGCTAATATATAAACTGGTATAGAAACTGATATAACAGTTTATAACATATAAAACATATTCGCTGGGAAGGAAAATAAATTATGAGCTATGAAAGAAAAAAAGTCTTAGTACTTGGTGCCGGTTATGCAGGTTTATCTACAGTCAGTAAACTGCAGAAAATTATTGGAGTCCAGGAAGCGGACATTACTTTAATTAATAAAAATGAATACCACTATGAATCTACCTGGCTGCACGAAACTGCAGCAGGTTCAATGAACTGGGAAGACGGTGTTTATCCGATTGCTAAAGTAGTCGATAACATGAAAGTGCGTTTTATCCCTGCAGAAGTAACTAAAATTAACCGCGACCAGCAGATTGTTGAAACAACTCAGGGTGAGTTCGAATTCGATACGCTTGTTGTATCACTTGGCTTTGAAAGTGAATCATTCGGCATTAAAGGAATGGACGAATTTGCTACGACAATCGTCAGCCCTGAAACTGCTGTAACGACTCGCGAAGAAATTGAACAGAACTTTATCAAGTACAAAACTTCAAAAGATCCTAAAGATCTTTCTATTCTTGTCGGCGGAGCAGGATTTACCGGTGTAGAATTCCTTGGTGAACTTGTTGAAACATTGCCTGAGCTATGCAAAATACACGGTATCGACTACAACGACGTTAAGATTACGTGTGTAGAAGCAATGCCGTCAATGCTGCCGATGTTCTCGGATGAATTAACTCAGTATGCAGTTGATTTCCTTGAATCACGCGGAGTTGAATTCATGCTTGGTACTGCAATTGTTGCAGCAAATGAAAATGGTTTCGTTGTTAAAGTTAACGACGAAGAAGTTCAGCTTGAAGCTTCAAGTGTAGTATGGACAGCGGGTGTACGCGGTTCACGTCTGATGGAAGAATCATTTGAAGGCGTTAAACGCGGGCGTATTATTGTTAAAGAAGATTTAACAATTGACGGTTACCCGAATATCTTTGCAATTGGTGACGTTGCAGCTGTAATGAATGGTACTGGCGAAAACGCTCGTCCATATCCGACAACTGCTCAAATCGCTATGCAATTAGGTGAACATACTGCTAAAAATATTAAACTTAACTTAAACGGCGAAAAAATGGAGCCATTCTCTTATGACGACAAAGGAACTGTATGTTCTCTAGGCGCTAAAGACGGAATCGGTGTAGTTTTCGGTCGTGAAATCAAAGGTAAATCAGCAGCATTCATGAAGAAAGTCATCGATACACGTGCAGTTCTGAAAATCGGCGGCGCAGTATTAGGTGCAACAAAAGGAAAATTCCTGTAATTTAAAATTCAGCATTATGCATGGGTATATATAATGCCCATGCTTTTATTTTTTGGAGGAAACAATTATGGCAATGAATATAGTCCAGCTGTTTATTTCTGTACTGCTGTATTTCGTCTTATTTTATGGAATCAGTTTTATTCTGAACATGATTTTGAAGATGACTTGGATTATGGCATATGTTTATCCGGTAATTGTGTTATGGATTATCGGACGCGTATCATTATTTGATTACATAGCAAGTCCCGGTGAATCATTCGGTATTTTATGGGAGAATATCATCGGAATATCAATATATGATGTCGTCATTTTAGGCAGCGGTTTTATCGGAATTATTTTAGCAGGCATGACAATACGCTACTTAAGAAAAGCAGGTTATCAAATGTTTTAGGGGGAACACATTTTGAATATTAAATTTGAAGAAAAATATATTGCCGATGATTCGGCAATTGTTATCGGTTTACCTGAAAATATAAAAGATTTAAAGAATTTTGATGAACTCGATACATTATTAAATGGTTTAACTGAAGAAATTATTTCGGCAAATGTACTGTCTGATACATTCGGTAAAGTTACGACGACCGGTGTGACAATCCAGCGTCAGTACCGTAAAGTGATTGCCGTCGGTTTAGGAGACAGCGGTGAGTTAACTGCGCTGAAAGTACAAAAAGCTGTCGGTAAATTATTCCAGTTTATGGCCGGGGAAAAAGACAGCAAAGCTCAGTTTATTTTAGATACATTTGCTTTTGAACCTGAAGAAGTGGCTGATGCAGTCGGCATGATGTCTGCAGTAAGCAATCACGGACTGACAGGTTATGATACATCGGATAAAAAGCAGTTCCACGATGAATTGAATGTCACACTTGTAACAAAAGAAGATGTAAAAGCCGGTTTCGACCACGGAGCAGCACTTGGCAGCAGTATTGTACTTGCGAGAAATTTCGCGACAATGCCGCCTAACTTACTGTATCCGGAAAGTTTTGCCGATGAACTGGCAGTGCAATTTAAAGAACGACCGTATATAAAAGGCGAAGTGAAAGACTTCGATACACTCGTCCAGGAAGGATTCGGACTGCTGGCAGCAGTAGGTAAAGCATCTGTCAGAAAGCCGAGACTGGTAACGATTGAATATAAACACCCGGATGCAGGAGGCGACGCACCAATCGCATTAGTCGGTAAAGGAATTACTTACGATTCAGGCGGCTACTCGCTTAAAACACGTACAGGCATGCGCTCAATGAAATACGATATGAGCGGTGCAGCAAACGTTGTCGGCATGATGGACGCGATATCTAAACTGGAGCTGCCGGTACATGTCGTTGCAGTGCTTGCACTTGCAGAAAACATGGTAGACGGCAATGGTATGCGTCCTGACGATGTATATCAGTCGCTGTCAGGGAAAACTGTTGAAGTATCAAATACGGATGCTGAAGGCAGACTTGTGCTGGCAGACGCCGTTTACTACGCATCAACGACGTATAAACCGAAAGTAATGATGGACTTTGCAACACTGACTGGTGCAGTGATACAGGCAATCGGTGAAGACCGTACCGGCGTATTTACGAATCAGGGCAGAAAGTTTATCAATAATCTTTTAATCAGCAGTAAAGTAACAGGAGAAGATATCTGGCACCTGCCTATGTCAGAACTTGAAGACGACAGAGTAAAAAAATCCGACATTGCAGATTTAATTAATGCGGACTTTAAACCGGGCGGAGCGTCATTTGCCGCTGCATTTATTAACCAGTTTACTGGCGAAACACCGTGGGTACA
>CANRKV010000003.1 GCA_947631305.1 uncultured Jeotgalicoccus sp. | reverse complement strand
GTATCAAAACGCTGTGAAAGTACAGTCTGCTCTATTTCACCGCGGCTGATATGATCTTTTATTACATCGACATCGCGTTTGAAATCAGCTTCTTTATAGTTGCTTGTAAATGTCAGCTGCGGATTTTCGGCTTGTCTTCTGGAGAGCATTAAATCCTCGAGCTGAATATTACTCTGCAGCTGCTTTTTGAGTGAATGAATACGTGTTTTCAAAGTATTATATGTATCTTTAACACTTTCAAAGCGTTCTGGATTTTCAAATGAGATGATGGAAGTCTGCTGCTTACGGTGATTATAGGCAATCAGTGTCCGTGTGAAAACGAATTGATAATTGCCTTGCTTATTGCCGTCACGCGGTTCGATGCCGGCGAGATCCTGCACAGCTTCATAATTTACGTAGCCGACAGCGCCGCCTTTGAACGGCAGGTCAATGCTGTCAGTGTATGCGTCGACATAATTCTGAGCATAATCGAGCGCTTCTTTCAGCGTGCTGAATGTAAAAGTTTTGTCTGTGTCGAGGTCGGTCATAAGAAATCCGTCACGGGCTTCACTTATATCTATAAAAGGATCCAGGCCGATAAATGAATAATTCGACCATTCTGATGCAGGGTCCTGACTTTCTAAAATATAAAGCGCGTCGTCCTTTAATGCATTAAACATATGTACCGGTGTCAATACATCGGTGTAAAAACTTTCAATCAGCGGCAAAGTCCTGTGCGACTCCGCGCTTTTGGAAAAATCGTTAAATGTCTGCATAGAATCTCCTTCTCTTTTTTAAGAATATTAATTTATCTTAGAGAAGCTGCAGCAGATTTGCAACTGTGCTGATAGAATAATCTGAAAATATTTTGTGAAGGAACGAACAATATTCGATATTATCATTAATATCACAGGCTTCTGCCTTTAAATCAGCCGAAATAAATAATACAATAGTAATACATAAATATAATAGGGGGAGAATATACACGGATGGCAAAAGCAAAAGTATCATTTGAATGTATGGCATGCGGTTATGAGTCGCCGAAGTGGATGGGTAAATGTCCAAACTGCGGCGCGTGGAACCAGCTTGAAGAGAAAATTGTACATAAAGAAGCTGCGCCGGGACGCGGTACATTAGGCAAGACACCTGCAGATGACCGTCCCCGCGCAACGAAACTGACAACAGTTAAAAATAGTGATACACCTCGTACGACAACGCGTTCGGGAGAGTTTGACCGTGTGCTTGGCGGGGGTATCGTTAACGGCTCGCTTATTTTAATCGGCGGGGACCCGGGTATCGGAAAGTCGACGATTTTACTGCAGACAGCATTAATTTTAGCGGAAAATCATAAAGTGCTTTACGTTTCCGGTGAGGAATCGCTTGAGCAGATTAAAATGCGCGCAGACCGCATTACAGAAAAGCCGTCGGATCTGACTGTATTTTGCGAAACGAACTTATTATATATTCACGAAGAAATTAAAAGATCTAAGCCGGACTTTTTGATTATTGATTCCATCCAGACCGTGTTCCATCCGGATGTAACGAGTGCACCGGGGAGTGTTGCTCAGGTAAGAGAAAGTACGCAGTCCATTATGAATATCGCAAAAGGCAATAATATTGCGACGTTTATCGTCGGTCACGTTACTAAAGACGGTCAGATAGCAGGACCGAGACTGCTCGAACACATGGTGGATACCGTGCTTTATTTCGAAGGAGACCAGCATCATTCATACCGTATTTTACGTGCTGTAAAAAACCGTTTCGGTTCGACGAACGAAATGGGTATTTTCGAAATGAAAGCGAAAGGTCTGGAAGAAGTATTAAATCCTTCGGAGATTTTCCTTGAAGAACGTTCGAAAAACGCACCGGGTTCGGCCATCGTTGCAACGATGGAAGGTACAAGAGCGATGCTTGTTGAAGTTCAGTCACTGGTGACGCCGACACACTTCCACAATCCGAGACGCATGGCGACCGGAGTGGATACTAACCGCCTGTCTTTATTAATGGCAGTGCTTGAAAAGTCGGAAGGCATGCTGATGCAGCAGCACGATGCTTATATTAAAGTAGCGGGCGGCGTGAAGCTCGATGAGCCGGCTGTCGACTTAAGCGTTATTATCAGTATCGCATCGAGTTTTAAGAACATCGCGGTGAGTGGTGAAGACTGCTTTATCGGTGAAGTGGGACTGACTGGTGAAATAAGACGTGTAACTAAAATAGAACAGCGGCTGCAGGAAGCGGCGAAGCTTGGCTTTAAGCGTGCAATTGTGCCTGTATCCAATTTAAGCGGTGTAGATGTACCGGCAGGTATTGAAGCAATCGGCGTGAAAACATTAAAACAGGCAATTAGATATGCACAGCACAAAGATTAAAAAGGAGGGATAATATGCTCAAATATTTACTGTATGTCGTTTACATACTGATTGGTATTTCATTAGGCGTCTGGCTGTTCCCTGAACTGCGGATGATTTTGCCGTTCGAAGTACCGAGGATATTTAACAACATACTTATAAGCGGCACGCTCGGTGTTCTGTTATTTTTCTTATTATTCGGCTGGACGCTGTCGCACGCACAAAGTTTTCTGAAGAAAAGTGAAGGCTATCTGCTTTCAAGAAGCCTGATTGAAATTGTTTTTGCCACACTTGGAATGATGCTGGGACTTGTAATCGCTGTCTTAATATCTCTTTTAATCAATACACTGGACATTCCATTAATAGGCGAAATCGTACCGATTATTTTTGCGGTAGTACTCGGTTATTTAGGCTTTATGATTGGTCTCAGAAAATTCAGCGAAGTGCTGGATTTCTTCCCGAAAGCTTCGGGGAAAGCAAAAGCTGAAGGCAGTCATTTGGCATTGAAGAAGTTTATCGACACGAGTGTAATTATCGATGGACGGATTATTGATGTTGTGGAAACGGGCTTTTTAGAAGGTGAAATTATCATTCCGCAATTTGTACTGGACGAACTGCAGCTGATTGCAGATGCTACAGACCCGGTTAAAAGAGAAAAAGGCCAGCGCGGACTCGATATGCTGAATGCATTGCAGGAGAAAACTCCGAATGTCCGCATTGAACCGGTAACTTACGACAAACTCGATGTGGATCAGCAGCTGATTGATATTGCTAAAAAAGAAAAAGGGGCAATATTAACGACGGATTATAATTTAAATAAAATATGCCAGCTCCATAATATTCTGGTACTTAATGTTAACGAGTTAAGCGGAGCGATTAAAACGGTCGTCGTTCAGGGCGATGTGTTTGAACTGTTTGTTTCAAAAACAGGAAAAGAAGAAAATCAGGGTGTCGGTTATCTTGAAGACGGCACGATGGTTGTTGTGGAAAATGGAGAGAACTTAATTAATCAAATGGTGCCCGTTATTGTGACGAGTGTACTGCAGACTAATTCAGGGCGGATTGTCTTTGCGAAACTGGAGAAGAGTAAATGAAATATACAGTAATTATTCCGGCTGCGGGGCTCGGTTCCCGCATGGGGCTCGGATATAACAAAGTACTGCTCGAGATTGACGGGGAGCCGGTCATTAAAAGAACAGTCAGGCATTTTGAAAATGACCCGGATTGTGAAGCGATTCATCTCGCGGTCAGGGCAGAAGAGACAGATGTGATGCATGAACTTTTCGGCGAATCAAAAAAAGTAGCGGGCATTCATGTCGGAGGTGCTGAGCGTCAGGACAGTATTTATAATGCACTGGTCAATGTTCGTAATACTGATTATGTTTTTGTACATGACGGAGCGAGACCGTTTCTGACTGCTGATGTTCTTACGAGATTGAAGGTTAAAGTTACTGAAACCGGTGCGGTTATCTGCGGCGTGAAAACTAAAGATACATTGAAGCGTGTTATTGGCGGTAAAGTAAAAGAGACACTCGCCCGGGATGAAATCGTCGCGGTCCATACGCCGCAGGCATTTGAATACGATATCCTGAAACGGGCATACGAGCATTCGAAACAGCATAAACTTGAAGTGACAGATGACTCGATGATGGTTGAAGCGATAGGTAAAGAAGTCTATTTAGTCGAATCGACTTATGATAATATTAAAATAACGACAAGCGAAGATCTGCAGCTTGCGCATATGATTCTTAAAGGAAAGTAGTGAGATGATGAGGATCGGTCACGGTTATGATGTGCATGCATTCGACGCATCCCGCCCGCTGATTTTAGGCGGTATGGAAATTCCCCACGACTTTGGGTTAAAAGGGCATTCCGATGCGGATGTGCTGCTGCATACAATTACGGATTCAATACTGGGTGCACTCGCACTTGGCGATATCGGGAAATTTTTCCCGGACACAGATGAAAAATTTAAAGATGCGGATTCACGCGTGCTGCTCAGCGAAGTAGTCTCGATGATGCATGAAAAAGGTTATGAAATCGGTAATATCGATGCAGTTGTTATTGCTGAAAGGCCTAAATTAAGAGGATATATTGACGAGATGCGTGAGAATGTAGCTGCACTTTTGAAGACTGATATATCAAATGTTAATATTAAAGCAACAACATCGGAAAAATTAGGGTTTACAGGCAGAGAAGAAGGTATCGCGAGTGAAGCGGTCGTTCTTCTTAACAAACAGGAGGCAAAATAATGAGTAAAGTAAGAGTGAGATATGCACCGAGTCCGACTGGATTCCTGCACATAGGAAACGCACGCGCAGCACTGTTCAACTATTTATTCGCACGCCATCACGGCGGAGATTTCATTATCCGCATTGAGGATACTGATAAAGCGAGACACGTAGAAGAAGGCGAAGACTCTCAGCTGAACTACTTGAAGTGGCTCGGTATCGAATGGGATGAAAGTGTTGATGTCGGAGGGAACTACGGTCCTTACCGTCAGTCGGAACGCGGGGAAATCTACGCACCGTATATTCAGCAATTACTGGATAACAACGCGGCGTACCGCTGCTACATGACTTCTGAAGAACTGGAAGCTGAAAGAGAAGACCAGCTGAAAAACGGTCAGACACCGATGTACGGCGGCAAACACGCAAACTTAACAGCTGAACAGGAAGAACAGTTTAAAGCTGAAGGCAGAGAGCCTGCAATACGTCTCCGTGTGCCGAAAGATAAAACATATACGTTTAACGACATGGTTAAAGGTGATGTCTCTTTTGATTCCAATGGATTCGGCGACTGGGTTATCGTTAAAAAAGACGGGGTGCCGACATATAACTTTGCTGTAGTTATCGATGATCATGAAATGGAAATCACGCATGTACTTCGCGGTGATGACCACATTTCAAACACACCGAAACAGATGATGGTATATGAACTTTTAGACCTGCCGCTGCCTGAGTTCGGACATACGGCTTTAATCGTTAACGCTGAGAAGAAGAAATTATCGAAACGCGATGCTTCAATTATTCAGTTTATCGAACAGTATGAAGAATTAGGCTATCTGCCGGATGCGATGTTTAACTTTATCGCGCTCTTAGGCTGGTCTCCTGAAGGTGAAGAAGAAATCTTCACTAAAGAAGAACTGATCGCAAACTTCGATGAGAACAGACTGTCGAAAGCTTCTGCATTTTTCGATAACCAGAAATTAATGTGGATTAACAACCAGTACATGAAACAGAAAAACTCTGAAGAGATTTTTGATATGGCACTGCCATTCCTGCAGGAAGCGGGCAGAGTTGCTAAAGATCCGGATGAAACACAGCTTGACTGGGCACGTAAACTGGTAGCACTGTACCAGCCGCAGATGAGCTATGCTGCAGAAATTACCGGACTCTCAGAGCAGTTCTTTAAAGATCACGTGGAGTTTGACTCTGAAGCAGAGGAAGTGCTTGAACAGGAACATATTTCTGAACTGATGACTGCACTTCACGAACACTTTACAGCGCTTGAAGACTTTTCTCCTGAAGGAATTAAAGCTGAAATTAAAGCGGTGCAAAAAGCGACAGGCATTAAAGGCAAAAAATTATTCATGCCGATCCGCGTCGCAGTAACAGGTGAAACAAAAGGACCTGAACTGCCGGATTCAATTTCATTAATAGGCAAAGAGACAGTTCTTGAACGTATTAAGCGTCTAATCTAGGCTGAACTATTGAAATAACGGGCAGTCTGCCTTATGATATAAGTGTTAAAAGTTAAGTATATAAACCGCTGGACACAAAGAGATTATCCGCCTGCTGAGAAGGATAACAAGGCGTTTGTAGAATTGCGCTTTTAATATGGAATGAACCGTATATTAAAAGTGATAAAGCAGAGTGGAACCGTGCGTAAGCGCCTCTGTCCGATTACCGGGCAGAGGCGTATTTTTATGATTTTAGGAGGACGAAGATGTTTCAGAGAGTGAAAGAAGATTTAAATATGGTACTGGCACTCGATCCGGCAGCGAAAAACCGATTCGAAGCATTTTTTACGTATTCAGGTGTTCACGCAGTGTGGTCGCATTTGATTGCACACTGGTTTTACAAAAAGAATTTTAAAGTGATTGCACGTGCAATCTCACAGGTGAGCCGTTTTGTGACCGGTGTTGAAATTCATCCGGGTGCAAATATCGGCAGGCGGCTGTTTATCGACCATGGTATGGGTGTAGTAATCGGAGAAACGTGCAACATCGGCAATGACGTAACGATATATCAGGGGGTAACACTTGGCGGAACGGGTAAAGAAGACCATAAGCGTCACCCTGATATCGATAATAATGTGCTGATTGCCGCTGGTGCCAAAGTGCTTGGAAACATCCGTGTCGGCGAATCATCGAATGTCGGTGCCAACTCTGTTGTGCTGAAAAATGTGCCGCCCCATTCAACGGTGGTCGGTATTCCCGGTCATATTGTGAAGCAGCACGGGCAGCGCGTCAGAAAACATAATAACTTTGATCACCGTGAACTTCCGGATCCATTATTTGAAAAATTGCTGGAACTTGAAAAAGATATTAATAACTTCAGAAGAGAAGTTGGGAATGAGGTAAAAGATGGTTCGCATATATAATACAATCACCAGAAAAAAAGAAGAATTTAAACCGCTTGAAGAAGGTAAAGTAAGCATGTACGTCTGCGGTCCGACAGTATATAACTATATTCATATCGGGAACGCGCGTCCTGCGATTGCTTTTGATACGGTGCGCCGTTATTTGGAATATAAAGGCTATAAAGTGAAATACGTATCGAACTTTACAGATGTCGACGATAAATTAATTAAAGCATCGAAAGAACTGGGTGAAACAGTGCCGGAAATTGCCGAGCGTTTTATCGAAGCATTCTTCGAAGACACAGGTGCGCTCAATGTTAAAAAAGCAGATGTGCATCCGAGAGTTATGGATCATATGCCGGACATCGTTGAATTCATTAAAGTGCTTATCGATAAAGGACATGCCTATGAATCAGCGGGCGATGTGTACTTTAGAACACGTTCATTTGACGGTTACGGCAAACTGTCACAGCAGTCAGTGGATGATTTGAAAATCGGTGCGCGTATCGATGCGGGCGAGAAAAAACAGGACCCGCTTGACTTCGCATTGTGGAAACAGGCAAAAGACGGGGAAATCAGCTGGGATTCTCCGTGGGGCACAGGCCGTCCGGGCTGGCACATCGAGTGCAGCGTAATGGCGCGTGAACATCTAGGTAATACAATTGATATTCATGCCGGCGGACAGGATTTAACATTCCCGCACCATGAAAATGAAATCGCCCAGAGCGAATGTATGACAGACGAAACATTCGCAAACTACTGGATGCATAACGGCTATATTAATATCGATAATACTAAAATGTCGAAATCGCTCGGCAACTTTATTTTAGTGCACGATATTATTAAAGAAGTTGAGCCGAACGTGCTTCGCTACTTTATGGTAAGTGTGCATTACCGTAATCCGATTAACTACAACCGTGAACTTGTCGATGCGGCGCGCAACGGACTGATGCGCATTCAGGACAGCTATCACCAGGCGTCGGAAAGACTCGACAAAGCAGTCGGTACAGAAACAAATGACAAGGTGCTCGAGGCAATCGATTTGAACCTTCAGCAGTTTGAAGCGTTTATGGATGATGATTTCAATACGGCAAATGCTATTTCAGCATGGCACGAACTGACAGGCGAACTGAATAAGTACCTGCGTCAGCCGTCGACAGCAAAAGAAGTGCTGCAGAAATTTATCGAAACGTTTAAGACTTACTCGGAAATTCTCGGTGTGAGCCTCGACAGAAAAGAACTGCTGCTGGACGAAGAAATTGAAGCGCTGATTGAAGAACGTGAAGCGGCTCGTAAAAATAAAGATTTTGCCCGTTCGGATGAAATCCGCGACAACTTAAAAGCAGAAGGTATTGTATTGGAAGATACTAAAGACGGCGTGAGGTTTAAACGTGGATAATTTTAAACTTGATACAGTACCGTCACTGTCGCTCGCATTTTTAGGAGATGCAGTTTATGCGGTGCATGTCCGTGAGCATTTAATAAGAAATAAGCCATATTTAAAACCTGATGTGCTGCACAGAGAAGCAAATAAGCTTGTCAGTGCACGTGCGCAGGCAGAAGCACTGCACTTCCTCCGTAAGTCGGAAATGCTGACAGAAGAAGAGTGGGATATCGCCAAAAAGGCGCGCAACAAATCGAGTGCGACCCGTGCGAAAAACGCTTCGATTAAAGAGTACCGGGACGCATCCGGTCTGGAAGCTCTTATCGGGCATTTATCATTAACGGATAATGAAACGCGTATTACAGAGCTGATGGCTCATATTATTGAAAACGGGAGTGAAGCATAATGGAAAGTTCAGTTATAGCGGGACGCCATGCAGTAAAAGAGCTGCTGCGTTCAGGCAGCGACATTAATAAAATTTATATGCAGGATACCGTAAACAAAAGCCAGCTGAAAGAGATTTTGGATTTAGCGAAAGAAAAACGCGTTGTCGTATCAGCGGTGCCGAAAAGTAAACTGGACGGTATGACGGATGAACGCCATCAGGGTATCGCGGCAATGGTCAGTGCACATGAATACATGCCGCTTGAAGAGCTGCTGGAAAATATTGAAGGCAAGGACGCCAATGTTATTATTCTGGACGGTCTGGAAGATCCGCATAACCTCGGTTCTATTTTAAGAACGTGTGATGCGGTCGGATTCGATGCAGTCATTATTCCAAAACGCCGCTCAGTGCTGCTGACGGATACAGTCGCTAAAACATCCACCGGTGCGATAGAATATGTACCGGTTGTCAGAGTGACAAATATCAACCAGACGATTGATAAGCTGAAGGACCATAACTTCTGGGTTATCGGCAGCGACGGTTCCGGTACGCTGGACTACCGTGAAATGAACGCGAAATCAGGAAGTACTGCATTGGTAGTAGGCAGTGAAGGCGAAGGTATCAGCAGGAAGACATTGGAAAAATGCGACTTCATGGTTAAAATTCCAATGGCCGGTGAAATTACGAGCTTGAATGCTTCGGTTTCAGCAGCATTGCTGATGTACGAAGTGTACCGTCAGCAGAACCCGCTTGGACGTGAGTGATTATGCGCAAAAAAAGGCGTTTGCTCGTCGTCGACGGCTATAATTTAATCGGCGCGAACTCAAGATTATTTGCAGAGTCTAAAATTTCACTCCAGCTTGCACGTGAGGAAGTACTGAAAAGACTGAGTGAGTACCAGGCGCTTCAGAACTATGAAATTATCTGCGTGTTTGATGCGTATGAAGTGAAAAGCCAGGAAGCGGTTATCGATTATTACGGCATCTCGGTGATTTATACGAAAGAGAAAGAAACAGCGGATGAATATATTGAACGTTTTGTTTACGACAACTATCATCCTCATCTGTGCGACATCAGTGTCGTTACGAGTGACCTGACGGAACAGAATGCGATATTTGCGTACGGCGCCTACCGGATCCCTTCGAGAGAAATGTGGCTGGATCTGGCAGAGGCTGATAAAAATATCAGTGCGCATATTGAGACAATAAATGAAAAACTGCCGAGGACAAAACTGGATATCAGTGAAGAAGTGCTCGCAAAAATGGAGAAACTGAGACGCGGCGAAAGTTGACGCCTTGAACACCCGGGCGTTACCTCATATATTAGAAGTAATATAAATGGGGGGTGAGCGGATGTATTCAGTAAAATCATTTTATATTTACGTTAGCGAGCGGCCGGCTGATTACGGAAACAATGAAGCACGACTGGATGCTTATGCGCTGCAGGTGAAAGCCGGTAATTTTGCGGAATTTGATGAGATTGACCGCGAGCTCCGTCCGATCATCAGAAGAATGTCATTTAAATATGATATGAACGAATACGACCGTGAAGACCTGGTGCAGGAAATGGTTTTAAGTGCATTAATTCTGTGCTTAAAATTCGATTATTCCAAAGGGCATTACGGACGTTATGCTCTTCGTTCTATCAGACTGAAAATGTACGGCTATATTAATTACTTAAGCGCCTCCCGCCAGATTGAAATCTGTCCAGAGGAGATTTATATGCTGGAGCACAGACATGCGCTGTCGCATGTTATATTAAAAGAAGCTCAGGAAGAGTATGCAGGAGCGGTCGGCAATTTATCGAATTTTGAAAAGCGGGTCCTGAAATTATTTATGGGCGGCTCGACTTTTGACGAGATAGCGAGCATTATTAACAAGGAGTCAGAGTCGGTAATCAATACGCTTTACAGGATTAAATTCAAGTTCAGCTCGGTTGAAGATTTACACGCCGTTATTGACAATGACGCCTTAAGCCGATATAGTATACTAGAATTGAAATGAGGATTTTAAGATGAAAATTGCTCTTATATGCAGTGACTGCGGCTCGCGTAATTATTCATTGAACAAGCCGGTTCACAACGAAAGACTCGTCATGAAAAAACATTGTCCAAAATGCAATAAGCATACAACGCATAAAAGTTCTATATAGTTCAGGGGGAACGGTTGATGAATAATAATAAGAACTTCTTCCAAAACGTAGTCAGCGAGATGAAGAAAGTCAGCTGGCCAACAGGACAGGAAGTAGTCCGTTATACGACGACAGTAGTACTTACTGTAGTATTTTTCTTAGCATTTTTCTACGTGCTGGATATCGGTATTACAGCACTAATTGATTTTATGTAAATTTAAAGGAGCGGTAAAATGTCTCTAGACAAGCATTGGTATGCAGTACATACCTATTCAGGCTATGAAAACAAAGTAAAGGCAAACCTAGAGGCGCGCCTTGAATCGATGAATATGCAGGATTTAATTTTCCGCGTAGTCATCCCTGAAGAAGAAGAAACAACGATTAAAGACGGGAAAAAGAAAACGGCAATGAAGAAAACATTTCCGGGCTATGTACTCGTTGAATTAGTAATGACAGATGAATCATGGTACGTTGTCCGCAACACGCCGGGCGTTACCGGATTTGTCGGCTCTCAGGGAGCGGGCAGCAAGCCGAACCCGCTGCTGCCGGATGAAGTTAAATTTATTCTGCGCCAGATGGGCATGTCAGAAAAAATTGTTGATGTTGAAGTCGCTGTCGGCGAATCGATCAACATCATCGCAGGTCCATTCAATAACCAGAGCGGTGTAATTGAATCAATCGATGAGGAGCGCTACAAGCTTACAGTGCTCGTTGAGATGTTCGGACGCGAAACGCCGGTTGAAGTTGAATTCGATCAAATCGAAAAACTTTAATTCTTTTATTGAAAAATGTAACTAATATGTGCTATACTTTCATGGTCGCAAATTTGCGGCCATCTTTATTTATGTATACAGATGAAGAGTGGGAGGATGAAATCTAAACATCCTGTGACCACATCACGATTATGAGGAGGTGCAACATCGTGGCTAAAAAAGTTATTAATGTTGTGAAATTGCAAATTCCTGCAGGTAAGGCGAACCCGGCACCACCGGTAGGTCCAGCACTAGGCCAGGCAGGCGTAAACATCATGGGATTCTGTAAAGAATTCAACGCACGTACACAAGAGCAGGCAGGTCTTATTATTCCTGTTGAGATCTCTGTATTTGAAGATCGCTCATTCACATTTATTACAAAAACTCCACCGGCAGCTGTTCTTCTTAAGAAAGCGGCTAACACTGAGAAAGGTTCTGGCGAACCTAACAAAAACAAGGTGGCAACTGTTACAGCGGCACAAGTTCGTGAAATCGCTGAAACAAAAATGGAAGACTTAAACGCAGCATCAGTAGACGCAGCAGTAAGAATGGTAGAAGGTACAGCTAGAAGCATGGGCTTCACTGTCGAAAAATAAATTAAGTATTAATACGGTCGTGGGAGGATTAACCCCGCTATAACCACAAGGAGGAATATATATGGCTAAGAGAGGTAAAAAGTATCAAGCTGCTCTAGAGAAGTTTGATCACAACTCTACATTCTCAATTGAAGAAGCAATTAAACTTGCTAAAGAAACGCATGTTGCTAACTTTGATGCTTCAGTTGAAGTAGCATTCCGTCTAGGTATTGATACGCGTAAAAATGATCAGCAGATCCGTGGAGCATTAGTATTGCCACATGGTACTGGTAAGTCACAGCGTGTATTAGTATTTGCTAAAGGCGAAAAAGCTAAAGAAGCAGAAGCTGCTGGCGCAGATTTCGTAGGCGAAGCAGAATTAGCACAAAAAATTAATGGTGGATGGTTTGATTTCGATGTAATCGTTGCAACGCCGGACATGATGGGCGAAGTTGGTAAATTAGGACGCGTACTTGGACCTAAAGGACTAATGCCAAACCCTAAAACTGGTACAGTAACTATGGATGTAACGAAAGCAGTTCAGGAAATCAAAGCTGGTAAAGTTGAATACCGCGCTGAAAAAGCTGGTATTATTCATGTTGGAATCGGTAAAGTTTCATTTACTGAAGAACAGCTTGTAGAAAACTTTAAAGCAATTCATGATGCTCTTGAAAAAGCTAAACCTTCATCATCTAAAGGTGTTTACTTCAAATCAGTAACAGTATCTAGCACGATGGGTCCTGGAATTACAGTTGACCCAAGTGCAGTAAGAACTGTATAAAATAAATATTGACAAGTGTAGATATATCAGTTATATTTACACTTGTAAATTTTAAAGATTACCTAAGACAGCAGGAGCTGAACACAACAGCTTAATAACTATCCTGCCGAGGCAAATAAAAATGACTTGAATGATATTCATATAAATTCAAGCACTTTTTGCCGCAGGTAAAAGGTGCTTTTTTATTTGCACCAAAAAAATAATGGAGGTGTAACTACATGTCAAACGTGATTGAACAAAAACAACAGCACGTTGAAGTAATTTCAGAACAGCTTAAAAACTCTGTATCTACTGTATTAGTAGACTACCGTGGTTTAAAAGTTTCTGAAGTAACTGAACTACGTAAGCAATTACGTGATGCTGGAATTGAATTCAAAGTTTACAAAAACACGATGGTTCGCCGCGCTGCGGATTCACAAGGCTTATCTGAGCTTAATGAATTCCTGGTTGGGCCGAGTGCGATCGCATTTTCTAACGAAGATGTTATCATGCCTGCTAAAATCATCCACGAATTCTCTAAAAAACACGAAGCTTTAGAAATTAAAGCGGGCGTTATCGAAGGTAGTTTCGTACCGGCGGAAGATGTTAGATCAATTGCATCTCTACCATCAAGAGACGGATTACTTTCTATGCTGTTATCAGTATTACAAGCACCAGTACGCAACTTCGCATATGCGGTTAAAGCTATCGGTGAAGAAAAAGAACAAGAAAACGGCGAAGCTTAAATTATAAGCGCGCTTAAAAACAATTAAAAAATGGAGGAATATTATTATGGCTAACAATGAACAAATCATTGAAAGTATTAAAGAAATGTCAGTTTTAGAATTAAACGACTTAGTTAAAGCGATCGAAGAAGAATTTGGCGTAACAGCTGCTGCTCCTGTAGCTGCTGCAGGTGGCGGAGAAGCTGCTGCTGCTGAAGAACAAACTGAATTTGATGTAGAACTTACATCTGCAGGTTCATCTAAGATTAAAGTAATCAAAGTAGTTCGCGAAGCTACTGGTCTTGGTCTTAAAGATGCTAAAGAGTTAGTTGATGGCGCTCCTAAAGTTGTCAAAGAAGGTCTTTCTAAAGAAGACGCTGAAGCTCTTAAAGCTCAACTTGAAGAAGTTGGCGCTGGCGTAGAAGTTAAGTAGTCTATATAAATTTTGACACAAAAAGTTCCCGTAAACATAAGTTTATCGGGGACTTTTTTAGTTACTTTTACCGATTGGGGGAGATTTAATGTCTCACTATTTCACTACAGATAATACACCGCATGAGTTCAGCGAAATAAAGTTCAGTTTCAACGATCATGTCTACCGTTTTAAAACAGACCGCGGCGTATTTTCCAAAAATCAGATTGATTACGGGACTGAAGTATTAATCAGAACTGTATTTTCGGATTTTAAAGGTTCGGGTGATTTTATAGATATGGGTGCAGGCTACGGGCCAATCGGCACCGTACTCGGCAAAGAACTCGGACTCCGTCCGGTAATGGTCGAAGTTAATGAAGATGCGATGCAATTATCCATTGAAAATACGCGCCGGGAAAAAGTGAATGCCGACGTGCTCGACCGGGAAAGTTATGAAGATATGCCGTTTAATGTATCGTTATATGTTACGAATCCGCCGTTCAGAGCGGGGAAAGATACAGTTCTCGATATGCTGAATGATGGTTTTAAACGCCTCGATTTAAAGGGTGAATTTTATATGGTTGTGCAGAAAAAACAGGGCATGGCCTCTTATAAAAAACATTTAAAATCATTGTTTGGAAATGTTGAAATTGCATCAAAAGATAAAGGTTATTACATCTTAAAAAGCACTAAATAAAAGAAATTATATATTTGACTTGACAAATTGTATATGTTATTCTTATAGAATGTTAAATTAATATCAATAAGTATGTACTTTTCTGTGCAGCTGTTGAATGGCGCATTTTATACGAGTGTCCAGTTTAATAGGAAATGGAGTTGAATACGATTCCGTTTTCTTTTTGTCTTTTGAACTGTTCCGCTGTTAAGTGTCCATTATAGTTTACGCAAATATTATTAGGGGTGAATCTGTCGATGAGTCAATTGATTCAGTATGGAAGACATGCACAACGTAGAAGTTATGCGCGTATCGAAGAGAAGTTAGAATTACCTAACTTAATTGAGATTCAGACGAAATCGTACGAGTGGTTCTTAGAAACCGGTCTAATCGAAATGTTTAAAGATATTTCTCCAGTAGAAGATTTTACAGGGAATATGTCTTTAGAGTTTGTAGATTATAAGCTCGGCGAACCGAAGTATAACGAGGAAGAAGCGAAAGATCACGATTCAACTTACTCAGCGCCGCTGAGAGTGAAAGTTCGCTTAGTCATCAAAGAAACCGGCGAAGTTAAAGAGCAGGACGTATTTATGGGAGATTTCCCATTGATGACCGATACAGGTACTTTTATTATTAATGGAGCAGAGCGTGTAATCGTTTCTCAATTAGTAAGAAGCCCGTCTGTATATTTCTCTGAGAAGTTCGACAAGAATGGTAAATTGAACTTCGGAGCAACAGTCATCCCTAACCGTGGCGCATGGTTAGAATATGAAATCGACGCAAAAGATGTCGTATATGTCAGAATTGACCGCACACGTAAATTGCCGATGACGGTATTATTACGTGCGTTAGGTTTTGCAACTGACGAAGAAATCATCAATCTTCTTGGCGATAACGAATATCTTCGTAATACGCTTGAGAAAGATGCGACGGAAACAGTCGACCAGGCCCTGTTAGAAATTTATGAAAGATTGCGTCCAGGCGAACCGCCAACAGTAGAAAACGCACGTAATTTATTATATTCGAGATTCTTTGATCCGAAACGTTACGACTTAGCAAATGTCGGACGTTACAAGATGAATAAGAAACTTCATCTGCAAAACCGTCTCTTCAACCAAGTGCTAACAGAACCGGTTGTCGACTCAGAGACAGGTGAAATTATTGCTGAAGCAGGTTCAACTATCGACCGCCGTACTCTGGATTCGATTATGGAACAGCTTGAAACAACAGCAAACCTGCAAACTTATCACCTTGAACAGGGTCTTTTAGATGAGCCTGTTGAAATTCAAACGGTGAAAGTAAGATCACGCAACAACGAAGAGCATTCAACGACAGTAATCGGCAACGCCTTCCCTGATGTGGAAGTTAAATCGATCACACCTTCAGATATTATTTCTTCAATGAGTTATTTCTTTAATTTATTGGAAGGTGTCGGCTTTACAGATGATATCGACCACCTTGGTAACCGTCGTCTGCGTTCAGTTGGTGAATTGCTGCAAAACCAATTCCGTATCGGTGTTTCCCGTATGGAGCGTGTTGTACGTGAAAGAATGTCTATTCAGGACACTGAAACAGTAACACCGCAGCAGCTGATTAACATCCGTCCGGTAATTGCATCTATTAAAGAGTTCTTCGGAAGCTCGCAATTATCACAGTTCATGGACCAGACGAACCCTCTCGCAGAATTGACGCACAAACGTCGTCTGTCAGCATTAGGGCCCGGCGGTTTAACTCGTGAACGTGCCGGCATGGAAGTACGTGACGTTCACTATTCTCACTACGGACGCATGTGCCCGATTGAAACTCCTGAGGGACCGAACATCGGACTGATTAACACGCTGTCGAGTTATGCACGTGTTAACGACTTCGGCTTTATCGAAACACCGTATAGAAAAGTAGACCCTGAAACGAATAAAGTAACGAATCAAATCGATTACTTAACAGCTGACGAAGAAGACAGCTATGTCGTTGCACAGGCAAATGCTGTTCTCGGTGAAGATGGTGCATTCCTCGATGAGGAAGTTATCTGCCGTTTCCGCGGAAACAACACACAGATGCAGCGCGATCGTATGGACTACATGGATGTATCGCCTAAGCAGGTAGTATCTGCTGCGACAGCTTGTATTCCATTCCTTGAGAACGATGACTCCAACCGTGCACTTATGGGTGCGAACATGCAGCGTCAGGCAGTTCCATTATTAAACCCTGAATCACCGTTTATCGGTACAGGTATGGAACACGTGTCTGCCCGCGACTCAGGTGCTGCTGTAGTTTCACGCTACAGAGGGCGCGTTGAACATGTTGAAGCAAAAGAAATTCACGTTCGCCGTATTGAAGATAAAAACGGTAAAGACGTAGAAACAGAAAAAGATATTTACAGAATGTCTAAATTCGTGCGTTCAAACGCAGGAACATGTTATAACCAAAAACCGATTATCACTGAAGGCGATATCGTTACAAAAGGTGAGATATTAGCTGATGGTCCTTCTATGGACAACGGTGAAATGGCACTTGGACGTAACCTTGTTGTCGGCTTCATGACTTGGGACGGTTATAACTATGAGGATGCTGTAATTATGAGTGAACGTCTTGTGAAACAGGATGTATACACTTCAATTCATATTGAAGAATACGAGTCTGAATCAAGAGATACTAAACTCGGACCTGAAGAAATTACGCGTGATATTCCAAACGTTTCTGACAGTGCGCTTAAGAAACTGGACGACCGCGGAATTGTTCACATCGGTGCTGAAGTTATCGACGGCGATATTCTTGTCGGTAAAGTAACACCTAAAGGTGTGACAGAATTAACTGCAGAAGAACGTTTGCTGCATGCAATCTTCGGAGAAAAAGCTCGTGAAGTCAGAGATACTTCACTGCGTGTACCTCACGGTGCAGGCGGAATCGTGCTTGACGTTAAAGTCTTCAACCGTGAAGACGGAGACGAATTATCACCTGGTGTGAACCAGCTTGTGCGCGTTTATATCGTTCAGAAGAGAAAGATTTCTGAAGGAGATAAAATGTGTGGACGCCACGGTAACAAAGGTGTTATTTCGAAGATATTACCAGAAGAAGATATGCCTTACATGCCTGATGGCACGCCAATTGACATCATGCTTAACCCGCTCGGAGTTCCATCTCGTATGAACATCGGTCAGGTGCTTGAACTGCACCTCGGTATGGCAGCACGTGCAATGGGCTTAAGAATGGCATCTCCTGTATTTGATGGAGCAAATGAAGACGATGTGTGGTCTACAATGGAAGAAGCAGGACTTGCACGCGATGGTAAGACAGTATTATATGACGGACGTTCAGGCGAACCGTTTGAAAACCGTATTTCTGTCGGCGTAATGTACATGCTGAAACTTGCACACATGGTTGATGATAAACTTCACGCAAGAAGTACTGGACCATACTCACTAGTAACACAGCAGCCGCTTGGTGGTAAAGCACAATTCGGTGGACAGCGTTTTGGTGAGATGGAAGTATGGGCACTTGAAGCATATGGTGCTGCATACACATTACAGGAAATCCTAACAGTTAAATCCGATGATACTGTCGGCCGTGTGAAAACATACGAAGCGATTGTTAAAGGTGAAAACCTGCCGAAACCAGGCGTTCCTGAGTCATTCAGAGTATTGATGAAAGAACTTCAAAGTTTAGGCCTTGACGTAAGTATCATGGATGAAAACGACGAAGAAATTGAATTGCGTGATACAGAAGATGATGAGATTCAAAGCCAACCGACTCATTCGGACAACGTAACTGCTTCAGCTAAAAATGAAAATGTTACTGAGTAATGTGCTGAGCTGAGAAAACTTTAGGGAGGAAAGCTCATTGATAGATGTTAATAGATTTAAATATATGAAAATTGGTTTAGCGTCACCGGAAAAGATTCGTTCATGGTCTTTCGGTGAAGTGAAGAAGCCGGAAACAATCAACTACAGAACATTAAAACCGGAACGTGATGGTTTATTCTGTGAGAAGATTTTCGGACCAACAAAAGACTGGGAATGCAGCTGTGGTAAGTACAAACGTGTCAGATATAAAGGCATGGTTTGTGACCGCTGCGGAGTCGAAGTTACGCGCGCTAAAGTAAGACGTGAAAGAATGGGGCATATCGAACTTGCTGCTCCAGTAACTCATATTTGGTACTTTAAAGGAATCCCGTCACGTATGGGTCTTCTTTTAGACATGTCACCCCGCTCACTTGAAGAAATTATCTATTTTGCATCTTACGCTGTAATTAAGCCGGGACCTACGGGTCTCGAGCCTAAACAGCTGTTAAGCGAACGGGAATACCGTGAGTATTACGATAAATTCGGTAATACTTTTACAGCGAAAATGGGTGCTGAAGCAATTAAAGATCTGCTTAATCAAATTGACTTAAATGCAGAACTTGAACAGCTTAGAAAAGAACTGGAAACAGCGACAGGACAACGTCTGACTCGTGCGATTAAACGCCTTGAAGTCGTTGAAGCATTCCGTCATTCAGGAAATGATCCAACATGGATGATTCTCGATGTGCTGCCGATTATTCCACCGGAAATCCGTCCTATGGTACAGCTTGACGGCGGACGTTTTGCTACGAGTGATATGAACGACTTATACCGTCGTGTTATTAACCGTAACAACCGTCTGAAACGTCTTCTTGATTTAGGCGCTCCGGGAATTATTGTCCAAAACGAAAAACGTATGCTGCAGGAAGCTGTAGATGCGCTTATCGATAACGGACGCCGCGGCCGTCCTGTTACAGGACCGGGGAACCGTCCGCTTAAGTCACTGTCTCACATGCTTAAAGGTAAGCAGGGACGTTTCCGTCAAAACCTTCTCGGTAAACGTGTTGACTATTCAGGACGTTCAGTAATTGTTGTTGGACCAAGCCTGAAAATGTATCAGTGCGGTCTGCCGAAGGAAATGGCATTGGAACTGTTCAAGCCTTTCGTTATGAAAGAACTTGTAGCACGTGACTTGGCAACTAACATTAAAAATGCCAAAGGTAAGATTGAGCGCATGGAAAATGAAGTATGGGATGTTCTGGAAGATGTTATTTCCGAGCACCCGGTACTGTTAAACCGTGCACCAACACTTCACCGTCTTGGTATTCAGGCTTTCGAAGCTAAATTAGTGGAAGGCCGTGCAATCCGTCTTCACCCATTAGTTACAACAGCGTATAACGCTGACTTTGACGGTGACCAGATGGCAGTACACGTTCCTTTATCTAAAGAAGCACAGGCTGAGGCTCGTATGCTGATGCTCGCTGCTCAAAACATTCTTAACCCTAAAGATGGCAAGCCGGTAGTTACTCCGTCACAGGATATGGTACTTGGTAACTACTACTTAACACTTGAGCGTGAAGACATGAAGAACGAAGGTCATATCTTCAAGAGCATCGATGAAGTTGTGATGGCTTACCAAAATGGTTACACATCACTTCATACACGCATCGGACTTCATACACAGACATTGTCTGAAGAAAAAGTTTCAGCTGAGAACAAAGGTAAATTATTAATGACGACTGTCGGTAAAGTGATATTTAACCAGATCATGCCGCCTTCATTCCCATATATTAATGAGCCTACACGCGAAAACTTAGAGCGTAAAACGCCAAACAAATATTTCATCGATGGTAAAGATTTAGGTGAAGAAGGTTTAGTTGAGAAAATCCAGGAAATGCCTCTTGTTGCTCCATTCGACAAGAAATATCTTGGACAGGTTATCGCTGAAGTCTTCAACAAGTTCCACATTACAGAAACATCTGTAATGCTTGACCTGATGAAAGACCTTGGTTTCAAATACTCCGCTAAAGCCGGTATTACGGTAGGGGTTGCAGATATCGTTGTACTTCCTGAAAAACAGGTCATCATCGACGATACTGAAGAAAAAGTTGAAAGAGTTCAAAAGCAGTTCTCACGCGGTTTAATTACTGAAGAAGAACGTTACAATGCTGTTATCGAACTTTGGACAAAAGCTAAAGATATCATTCAGGAAAAACTGATGGCATCACTGCACCGTCTGAATCCAATCTTCATGATGAGTGACTCGGGTGCCCGTGGTAACGCGTCAAACTTTACGCAGCTTGCTGGTATGCGCGGACTTATGGCCAACCCGTCAGGTGAGATCATCGAGCTTCCAATCAAATCTAGTTTCCGTGAAGGACTGACAGTACTTGAGTACTTCATTTCAACTCACGGTGCGCGTAAAGGTCTTGCCGATACAGCACTGAAAACTGCTGACTCGGGTTATCTGACACGCCGTCTTGTTGACGTAGCTCAGGATGTTATCGTAAGAGAAGAAGATTGTGGTACGGATAAAGGACTGCATGTTTCTGCACTGACAGAAGGTTCGGAACTTATCGAACCGCTGATCGACCGTTTAGAAGGCCGTTATGTGAAAGAAACAGTGAGACATCCGGAAACAAATGAAGTAATACTTGGCAGTAATGAACTGATTACGCCGGATATTGCTAAAGAAATCGTAAACAGCGGACTTGAAGAAGTTTATATCCGTTCAGCATTTACATGTAATACACGTCATGGTGTATGTGAACGCTGTTATGGTAAAAACCTTGCGACTGGTGAAAAAGTTGAGGTCGGCGAAGCAGTTGGTACAATTGCCGCTCAATCAATTGGTGAGCCGGGTACACAGCTTACAATGCGTACATTCCACACAGGTGGGGTAGCAGGTAGCGATATTACACAAGGTTTACCGCGTATCCAGGAATTATTTGAAGCTCGTAATCCGAAAGGACAGGCGCAGATTTCAGAAATTCACGGTACGGTAACGGATATTGAAGTCGTTAAAGACCGTCAGCAGGAAGTTAAAGTTAAAGGTGAGCACGAAACGCGTACTTATATGGTACCGGGAGCTGCACGCCTGCTGGTTGAAATTGGCGATAAAGTCGGTCCGGGTGAAGTATTAAACGAAGGTTCAATCGAACCTAAACAGCTGCTTCAAGTAGCAGGTTTAAATACGACACAGGAATATCTGCTTAAAGAAGTACAGAAAGTATACCGCATGCAGGGGGTAGAAATCGGTGATAAGCACGTTGAGGTTATGGTTCGTCAAATGCTGCGTAAAGTACGCATTATCGATGCCGGAGATACTTCATTATTGCCGGGTGCTTTAGTAGAGATTCATACGTTTACTGATGCTAACAAAGAAATATTCAAGAAGAGAAAACGTCCGGCAACAGCAAAACCGGTACTGCTTGGTATTACGAAAGCATCTCTTGAAACTGAAAGCTTCTTGTCAGCTGCCAGCTTCCAGGAGACAACTCGTGTACTTACAGATGCAGCGATTAAAGGGAAACGCGATGATCTTCTCGGTCTTAAAGAGAACGTTATTATCGGTAAACTTATCCCTGCAGGTACAGGAATGCCTAAGTATAAAGACGTAGAAATAGATGTAGCTGAAAAAGCAGTATCAGAAGATGAAGTTGTTCTTTTAGAAGATTAATTTTAACGGACGATATTGATAAGAGAAAAACATGCATTTATGGGTCAAATGTATGTGCCAGAGCCGCTCCGTAACAGGGGCGGCTTTATTATAAAAACTCCGTGTTTATAATAGCCATGAAGAGATATTTATGTTAACCTGTTTATGTCTTAGCGATATGAACTTTTATATCGGGAATGCTTGACACGAAAGTTGCCGCGATGGTATTATAGTTAAGGTTACTTTATGAGGGACTTTGTGCCTGATCATAAAGGAGACAAAGTGTATTTTGTGTAAGATTTAGATCTTACAGATTTTTTATACTCTAAAAATGAACCACCTGGATGTGTGGATTAAGAAAACGAGAGGAGGATATTCGATTATGCCAACTATTAATCAGTTAATCAGAAAGTCACGCAGTACTAAATCACAAAAATCTGCATCGCCTGCATTGAACAGAGGGTTTAACAGTCTTAAGAAACGCGTTACTACTGACGCTGCGCCACAAAAACGCGGTGTTTGTACACGTGTAGGTACTATGACTCCTAAAAAACCAAACTCTGCTCTACGTAAATATGCACGTGTGAGATTGTCAAATAACATTGAAGTGAACGCGTATATTCCTGGGATTGGTCACAACCTGCAAGAACATAGTGTTGTACTTATCCGCGGAGGACGAGTTAAAGACTTACCGGGGGTACGTTATCACGTAGTTCGTGGTGCGCTTGATACTTCAGGTGTTGAAGGACGCAGACAAAGCCGTTCACATTACGGTGCTAAAAAACCTAAAGGCGACAAGTAATATCCGTTCTCTTTAGATTAACAAGCAAATTAAAAAAATGATAAAATAAAAATTGGAAGGAGGATAATTATGCCACGTAAAGGTCCAGTACCAAAAAGAGATGTATTGCCGGATCCTATTCACAACTCTAAGCTTGTGACTAAACTCATCAACAAGATGATGATCGACGGTAAACGAGGAACTTCGCAAAAAATTCTTTATAACGCATTTGATCTAGTACAAGAACGCTCTGGTAAAGATGCTATGGAGGTTTTTGACGAAGCAATTGAAAACATTATGCCACTTCTTGAAGTTAAAGCACGCCGTGTTGGTGGGTCAAACTACCAAGTACCGGTTGAAGTTCGTCCAGAACGACGTACTACTCTCAGCTTACGTTGGCTTGTGAACTACGCACGTCTGCGTGGGGAAAAGACAATGGAAGAAAGATTAGCTAACGAAATTCTTGATGCTGCAAACAACACAGGTGGAGCAGTTAAGAAACGCGAAGAAAGTCATAAAATGGCTGAAGCTAACAGAGCATTTGCACACTACCGCTGGTAGGATGCTTTGCCCTTTAGTATTTAAATCTAATCCATACCTGGAAGGAGAAAAGAATACTCATGGCAAGACCATTCACTTTAGAAAATACTCGTAATATCGGTATCATGGCTCACATCGATGCAGGTAAAACTACGACTACTGAACGTATTCTTTATTACACAGGACGTATCCACAAACTTGGTGAAACGCACGAAGGTGCATCACAAATGGACTGGATGGAGCAGGAGCAGGAACGTGGAATCACGATCACATCTGCTGCAACAACAGCCGAGTGGGACAACCACCGTGTAAACATTATCGATACACCTGGACACGTAGACTTCACTGTTGAAGTTGAGCGTTCATTACGTGTACTTGATAGTGCGGTTACTGTACTTGATGCACAATCAGGTGTTGAGCCACAAACAGAAACAGTATGGCGTCAAGCGACGACATACGGCGTTCCAAGACTTGTATTCGTAAACAAAATGGACAAAATTGGTGCTGACTTCCAGTATTCAGTAGGTACTATCAGAGACCGTTTACAAGCAAATACACACCCGGTACAAATTCCAATTGGTGCTGAAGATAATTTCTCAGGGATCATTGATCTTGTAGAAATGAAAGCACACCTTTACGGAAACGATTTAGGAACTGATATTGAAACAGTTGAAATTCCTGAAGAGCACATGGAGAGAGCTGTAGAAGCAAGAGAAGCTCTAATCGAAGGTTTAGCTGACGTTAATGAAGACGTTATGGAAAAATACCTCGGTGGAGAAGAATTCTCTGTAGAAGAGCTTAAAGCAGCAATTCGTAAAGCGACTTGTGATGTTGAGTTCTACCCTGCACTATGTGGTACTGCATTTAAAAACAAAGGTGTTCAATTACTGCTTAACGCAGTAGTAGATTACCTTCCATCTCCATTAGACGTTAAACCGATTGTCGGTCATAAAGTGGATAATGAAGAAGAAGAATATATTGCAAAACCAGATGATTCTGAGCCGTTTGCAGCATTAGCGTTTAAAGTAATGACAGATCCATTCGTTGGTAAACTTACTTTCTTCCGTGTGTACTCAGGTACACTTGATGCTGGTTCTTACGTTCAGAACACTACTAAAGGCAAACGTGAACGTGTTGGCCGTATCTTACAGATGCACGCTAACTCACGTGAAGAAATCGCAACTGTTTACTCAGGCGATATCGCTGCTGCAGTAGGTCTTAAAGACACTGGTACAGGTGACACTCTTACACAAGAGAAACTTAACGTAATCCTTGAGTCTATGGAATTCCCTGAACCGGTTATTCACTTATCGGTTGAGCCGAAGTCTAAAGGCGACCAGGACAAGTTAACGACTGCACTTGTTAAATTGCAAGAAGAAGACCCGACGTTCACTGCCCGTACTGACCAGGAAACTGGACAGGTTATTATCGGCGGTATGGGTGAGCTTCACCTGGACGTACTTGTTGACCGCATGAAACGTGAATTCAAAGTTGAATGTAACGTTGGTGCGCCAATGGTATCTTACCGTGAAACATTTACAGTGCCTGCCAAGGTACAAGGTAAATTCGCCCGCCAATCTGGTGGTCGCGGTCAGTTCGGTGACGTTCACATTGAATTTACTCCAAACGAACAAGGTGCTGGTTTCGAATTCGAAAACGGTATCGTCGGCGGGGTAGTTCCACGTGAATATATTCCATCCGTAGAAGCTGGACTTAGAGATTCAATGGAAAACGGTGTACTTGCCGGCTATCCATTAGTTGACGTTAAGGCTAGACTTTACGATGGTTCATACCACGATGTCGATTCATCTGAGATGGCGTTTAAAGTCGCTGCATCACTTGCACTGAAAGAAGCTGCTAAAGTTTGTAAAGCAGTTCTTCTGGAGCCAATGATGAAAGTTGAAATCGTTATGCCTGAAGAATATTTAGGTGACATCATGGGTGACGTAACAAGCCGTCGCGGACGTGTAGATGGTATGAACGCTCGCGGTAACGCTCAAGTCGTTAACGCATTCGTTCCACTTTCTGAAATGTTCGGATACGCAACGTCATTACGTTCAAACACTCAAGGTCGCGGTACTTATTCAATGGTATTCGACCACTACGAGCAGGTTCCTAAATCAGTATCTGAAGAAATCATCAAGAAAAATACAGGTGCTTAATTCATATACTTGATTTTTTAGAATAAATGCTATATAAGTGTTGTAAGAAAGACTTCGAGACGGGTATATCCCGCTCTCGGATTTTAAATAAAAAATAATGTTCTATATAAGGAGAGGTATTTTACAATGGGTAAAGAAAAATTTGACCGTTCTAAAACGCATGCCAACATTGGTACTATTGGTCACGTTGACCACGGTAAAACAACTTTAACAGCTGCTATTGCGACTGTATTATCTAAACACGGTGGCGGAGAAGCACAAAGCTACGACATGGTAGACAACGCACCTGAAGAAAAAGAGCGTGGTATTACTATTAACACGTCTCACATCGAGTACGAAACTGAAAAACGTCACTACGCACACGTAGACTGCCCAGGACACGCTGACTATGTTAAAAACATGATCACTGGTGCTGCACAAATGGACGGCGGAATCTTAGTAGTATCTGCTGCTGATGGCCCAATGCCACAAACTCGTGAGCACATCCTGCTTTCACGTAACGTAGGTGTACCTGCACTTGTTGTATTCTTAAACAAAGTTGACATGGTAGACGACGAAGAACTACTTGAATTAGTTGAAATGGAAGTTCGTGAATTACTTTCTGAGTATGACTTCCCTGGCGACGACGTTCCAGTAATCTCTGGTTCAGCTCTTAAAGCTCTTGAAGGCGACGAAGAGTACGAACAAAAAATTCTTGACCTTATGAACGCTGTTGATGAGTATATCCCTACTCCAGAACGCGATTCTGACAAGCCATTCATGATGCCTGTTGAGGATGTATTCTCAATCACTGGCCGTGGTACTGTTGCTACAGGACGTGTTGAGCGTGGACAAGTTAAAGTCGGCGAAGAAATCGAAATCATCGGTCTTGTTGACTCTAAGAAAACAACTGTTACAGGTGTTGAAATGTTCCGTAAGCTTCTTGATTACGCTGAAGCTGGTGATAACATCGGTGCTCTTTTACGTGGTGTTGCACGTGAAGACATCCAGCGTGGACAGGTTTTAGCTGCTCCAGGATCAATCACACCACACACAAACTTCACTGCTGATGTTTATGTGCTATCAAAAGAAGAGGGTGGACGTCACACTCCATTCTTCACTAACTACCGCCCACAGTTCTACTTCCGTACAACGGACGTAACTGGTGTATGTAACTTACCAGAAGGAACTGAAATGGTTATGCCTGGTGACAACATTGAAATGACAGTAGAACTTATTTCACCAATCGCTATTGAAGACGGTACTCGTTTCTCAATCCGCGAAGGTGGACGTACTGTAGGATCAGGCGTTGTAACTACAATCCAAAAATAATAATTTTTGAATCGTTATAACTATAAATAAAAAGAGCTGAGATTTTTATCTCAGCTCTTTTTTTGTGCTTATTTTTAATATTATCTTTTATCGAAATTTACAACTGCTTTTAAGAGTGTTTCAACACCGGTTTTCATACCGTCTTCATCGATATCGAACATAGGATGATGATGCGGGATATCAGCTTTTTTCTCACTGTTGCTGACGCCGGTGTAGAAATAACAGCCTGGTTTTTCCTGAATAAAGTAGGAGAAATCTTCTCCGCCCATTGCAGGTCCGACTTCTTCAACACCTGAAACGAATGCCGCATCTTCTCTGACGTTATCAACAACGTAGTCGAGAAGGGCGTGATCGTTTTTCATCGATGGATAACCGTACATAATCTCAAGGTCAGCATTGACATTGAAACTTGCGCTGATGCCTAAGCATATCTGTTCAAGACGCTTGGCAACTATATCTCTTACTTCCTGTGTATAAGTTCTGAATGTGCCTTTTAGCTCGGCCTTGCCCGGAATAACATTAAATACTGTACCGGCATTATACGCGCCGAGTGTCACTACTGCTGAATCCAGAGGACTCACAGAACGGGACACAATTGTCTGTATTTGCTGAATCAGTGACGCAGAAGCGATAATCGGGTCATGAGTGACCTGCGGTGTCGCACCATGGCCGCCGAGTCCGTTTACAGTTATTTTAAACGAGTCTGCGTTCGCATACATCGTATCGTAGTTATATTTAATCGTTCCGACAGGGAACTTAGTTGAAACGTGAGTGCCGAATACATAGTCGACATCGTCGAGCGCGCCGTCTTCAATCATTGCTTTGGCACCGCCTGGCAGCAGCTCTTCAGCATGCTGATGTAAAAATACGACGTTGACCGGCAATTCTTCTTTATGAGCCGATAAAATTTTAGCCATCGTAATCAGCATAGCCGTATGTGCATCGTGTCCGCATGCATGCATTACGCCGGGAGTTTTCGATTTGTACGGTACGTCTTTTTCATCGTGAATCGGCAGTGCATCAAAATCCGCGCGCAGTGCCACCGTGTCAAAATCATCATTGACCTGCAGGCGTGCAACGATACCATTACCGCCTACATCCTGCCTGATATCCAGACCGAGGTCTTTTATCTGGTCGTAAATCCATTTTTTTGTATTCATTTCCTGGAAGGATATTTCAGGATGCTGATGCATATATCTGCGAAGTTCCACCATAGAATCATAGTGTTCATTTATTAGTTGTTTTATATCCATTATCGGGACTCCTTTTCTAAATACGTAAATACAGATTCCAGCATAACGTTTACTGCGTTGACCATCCCTTTTTCATCGATATCAAAATGGGCGTGGTGGTGAGGGAAATCTGCTTTGAAACTTGAGTTTTTAACACCTGTATAAAAGAATGTGCCCGGAACGCGCTGCAGATAGTAAGAAAAATCTTCGCCGCCGAGATCCGGTTCAAGTCTGATTGTTTCATTAACAGTCGAAACTCTTTCCGCACTTTCGACAACGATATCTGTCATTTCATCGTCGTTGACTACAGGCGGATAACCTTTCATATAGTCGAGTGTATACGAGACGCGGGTCGTAGTAACGAGCCCTTCAAGCGTCCGGTTGAGTTCTTTAATCATCAAGTCCTGCATGTCGTGATTAAATGTGCGGATTGTTCCGCCGATAGTCACTTCATCCGGAATAACATTATGCTGATTGCCGGCGTCGAACATCGTGATGGATAATACGACAGAATCCATTGCATTCGTACGCCTCGTCACAGCGTACTGGAGCTGATTGCAGAGCGCAATGCCTGCCGCGACGGGATCGATTGTGTCATGCGGACGTGAAGCGTGGCCGCCGCGGCCTTTTAACGTAATTGTAAAGTCATCGGGTATCCCCGTCGCTGTGCCGTATTTATAGCCGATCTTGCCGACGTCGAGTGACGTTGAGACGTGCTGGCCGAAAATAGCATCTACGCCGTCGAGACAGCCGTCAGCAATCATCTGAATCGCACCGCCCGGATCAACTTCTTCTGCGTGCTGATGAATAAAGACGATATTGCCTTTCAGTTCGTCCTTCATACCGCTCAGAATTTTAGCGGCAGTGAGTACAATTGCTGTGTGGGCATCGTGCCCGCAAGCGTGCATCACACCGGGAACCGTTGATTTATACGGCGTATCTTTTAAATCCTGAATCGGGAGCGCGTCGAAATCTGCTCTTAATGCGATTGTTGGAAGCGACTCATCCACAATCAGTCTGCCGACCACGCCGCGTCCGCCGACGCCTTCCTGTACATCGATGTCGAGACTGCGCAGATAATCAGCGATATAAGCGGGAGTATGAACTTCTTTAAACGACAGTTCCGGGTACATGTGAAGATGTCTGCGGAGCTGGACCATTTCGCCGAACTGATTATTCACTGCTGACTCAAGTGATTTTACGTCCATTTAATCACCGCTTCTTTTTCTAAGATTTTCATAAACATCATCAGTGCGGTTTCCATTGCATCTTCATCGATATCAAACATATCGGTATGATGTGCAGGTGTCGTTTTCTTGTCCTCGTTCCCTGTACCCGTATAGAAAAACGCACCGGGCTTATCTAAAATGTAATAGGAGAAATCTTCGCCGATCATTAAAGGGTCTGCTTCTTTGAACGGGAGACCCAGTTCTTTTGCAGCATCTGCAATAACTTCAGCTTCTTCGGCGTGATTGATTACAGCGGGGTAGCCGAATGTATATTTCATATTGGCAGTCGCACCGCGTTTTTTAGTAGTATATTCCACTTCGTTTTTAAATATTTCATATATTTTTTCTTTAACTTCCTGCTTGAACGTGCGCACAGTACCGATGATTCTGACGGTATCGGGAATAACATTAAATGCATCTCCGCCGCGCACACTGCCGACAGTAACGACAGCATTATCAATCGGTGAAATCTGACGGGAGACTGCAGTCTGCAGGTTGGTAATCAGTTCTGCAGCGATGACGATAGGATCGACCGTTAAATTGGGGTAAGCTGCGTGTCCGCCTGAACCCTGGAGCGTAATGTAGAAACCGTCTGGGCTTGCTATCATTGCGCCTGCTGTTGTCTGGACTTCATGCGTATCAAACTGACTCCAGTAATGCTGGCCGTATACTTTATCGACACCCTCGAGTGCATTGTCCTCAACCATAGCTTTGGCGCCGCCCGGCTGTTCTTCTTCACCGTACTGGAAGATAAATGATACAGTACCGCTTAAATTGTCCTTATTAGCCACTACAGCGTCCACAAGACCTAAAAGGGTACTCGTATGACCATCGTGACCGCAAGCGTGCATAGCCCCCGGATTTTTCGATTTATAAGGGACATCTTTCTGGTCTTCAATCGGGAGTGCGTCAAAATCAGCACGAACAGCAATGTGCGGGCTGCCTGAGCCAATAGAAGCAACGATACCGGCACCTTCGTTGTCATCGTTTCTGCCGACGTTTTCACGAATGTTTAATTCAGGATGCTGCTTCAGCTTACCTAAAATAAACTGGTACGTTTCTTTCTCTGTAAATGATACTTCCGGATGCATGTGCATATGTCTTCTGTTCGTAACCATCTCGGGAAGTTTTAATGATGCGATATCTTTAATACTCATGATTGAACCTCCATAACTATTTTCTATTCATATTATCAGAGCGCGCCCCGGTTTAAAATATAAACCGCTTAAAAGTGAGAAAATTACAACAATATAAACTATTGTATATCGCTCAAAGAAAGCGCTTAGATATGCTAAAATACAAAGTAAGGAGGGGACGTATATGTCACAAAAATTAGAACAGTATTTACAATCGAATTTAGAGTATTTGAAAGACAACGGCTTATACAATGAAATAGATGTAGTAGAAGGTGCAAACGGTCCTGAAATAACAGTAGCGGGCAAGAGTTTAATTAACTTATCTTCGAATAACTATTTAGGTCTTGCAACGGATGAAAAATTAAAAGAAGCGGCAATAGAAGCAATTAAATCACACGGTGTCGGCGCAGGTGCGGTACGTACAATCAACGGTACACTGGATCTTCACGTGGAACTGGAAAACACGCTTGCAGAATTCAAAGGAACTGAAGCAGCGGTTGCTTTCCAATCAGGTTTCAACTGTAATATGGCAGCAATCCAAGGTGTCATGAATAAAGAAGATGCAATTTTATCTGACGAATTAAACCACGCATCAATCATTGACGGCTGCCGTTTATCACGCGCTAAAATTATCCGTGTAAACCATTCGGATATGGAAGATCTCCGTGCCAAAGCAAAAGAAGCAGTGGAATCAGGTCTCTATAAAAAAGTAATGTACATTACAGACGGTGTATTCTCAATGGACGGCGATGTTGCGAAACTGCCTGAAATCGTTGAGATCGCAAAAGAGTTCGACTTAATCACATATGTCGATGACGCACACGGTTCAGGTGTAATGGGCAAAGGTGCCGGTACAGTTAAACATTTCGGTCTGGAAAAAGAAATCGATCTTCAAATGGGGACTTTATCGAAAGCAATCGGTGTTGTCGGCGGTTACGTTGCCGGTTCACAGGACTTAATCGATTACCTGAAAGTTGCGGCACGTCCGTTCTTATTCTCGACGTCGTTAACTCCGGGAGATACGAAAGCAATTACTGAAGCGGTTAAAACTTTAATGGCTTCAACTGAACTGCACGATAAACTTTGGGAAAACGGCGACTATCTTAAAGCCGGTCTGAAAGATTTAGGATTTGAAATCGGCAGCTCGGAAACACCGATTACACCTTGTATTATCGGTGACGAGAAAAAAGCTCAGGAATTTTCAAAACGTCTGAAAGAAGAAGGCGTATATGCAAAATCAATCGTCTTCCCGACAGTACCTAAAGGTACAGGACGCGTAAGAAATATGCCGACAGCTGCACACACGAAAGAAATGCTCGACAAAGCGCTTGAAATATACGCTAAAGTCGGTCGTGAAATGGGAATTATTAATTAAAACATAAACTTTTCGAATAAGGGGAAACAATCATGGAACGAATTATAGTTACAGGGGCGCTCGGGCAAATTGGAACAGAGTTAACCGTTAAATTAAGAGAAATTTACGGTGAGGACAACGTTCTGCCGACTGATATTAAAGAGCCTGTGAATTCACCGCTTGAAGGCAAGGCCTTCGAAATTTTAGATGTTACAGATTACGCAGCAATGGAACGCACAGCTAAAGAATTTAAGGCAGATACGATTATGCACCTGGCTGCATTGTTAAGTGCAACATGTGAAAAAGATCCGATGCTTGCATGGAATATTAATATGGGCGGGCTGGTTAACGCGCTTGAAACAGCACGCACTCTTAACATGCAGTTCTTTACACCAAGTTCAATCGGCGCGTTTGGTCCAACAACGCCGAAAGTAAATACACCGCAGACGACAATTCAGCGTCCGACAACGATGTACGGGGTAAACAAAGTATCGGGTGAACTGCTGTGCGATTACTACTTTGAGAAATTCGGAGTGGATACGCGCGGCGTACGTTTCCCGGGGCTGATTTCACACGTGAGAGAACCGGGCGGCGGCACGACGGACTATGCTGTAGAAATTTATTTCGAAGCGGTTAAAAACGGCAAGTACACATCATTTATCGGCAAAGATATGTTTATGGACATGATGTACATGGACGATGCGATTCAGGCAATTATTGATCTGATGGAAGCGGATGGAGAGAAACTTGAAAACCGTAATGCATTTAATGTAACGAATATGAGTCTGGAACCGGAAATGGTGGCTGCATCAATCCGCCGTCATTATCCTGACTTTGAACTCAGCTACGACGTTGATCCTGTCAGACAGGGCATTGCAGCAAGCTGGCCGGACAGCATTGATGCATCCGAAGCAAAACGCCAGTGGGGCTTTACAGCATCTTTTGATTTGGACAAGATGACTGATACAATGATAGAAGCGATACAGGAGAAGAACCAGGCGGGAATTTAAATAAAGTCCCGTCCGGTTCGTGGAGGGTGACTAATGGACCGTATACTTTTATACGATAAGGATGGGACACTGTTAGATTTTCATAAGCTGTGGACACCATATGCCAAAAAATGCATAGATGTGTTTGCCGAAGATTTTAATGCACATGACATAAAATCGGAAGTTGCCGA
>CANRKV010000002.1 GCA_947631305.1 uncultured Jeotgalicoccus sp. | reverse complement strand
CTGACTGCCGGAGCACAGGATACAGTGGCAACAGCAGGAGAGTCCTATACGCTTAAAAGAATGCTCGAAAACAAAGGGGCAAATGTCAGCGTGAAATTAACAGACGGTGCACATGAAATATCCCCTATGGAATTAATGGAAGGCCATGTCTGGTACATGCCGATCAAAAAATCCATAAGGGATGAAGACAAATTATTATAAGTAATTTTTTCTTAAATACTGTTCAAGACCGTCTTCATCACAGCTGAATTCAGTAACATCATCAGCGATCTGTTTTACGTCTTCATTACCGTTTTGCATTGCAGTTGATTTCCCGGCAATTTTAAACATCGGGATGTCATTCATTGAATCACCGAAGGCATGAACATCGTCGATGGAAATATTCATTTTCTCAAGCAGTGTTAGAAGACCGGTACCTTTATCCGTGCCGTAAACCATAATTTCAGAGTTGTGGTTAGATGTACGGTATATCTGATAGCCGGCATCAGTTGTAAATTCTTTATTCAGCAGCGTGAACCAGCGTTCAAGCTTTTCTTTATTATTGCTGAAAAAGTAAAATTTTATAATATCTGTCCGGTCAATGCCGTCTTCATCAATCCACTGTTCTGAACTGTTCAGCGTGCTTGCAGTGCCAATGTTTTCATATTCGAGCACAGTCGCATCAGGCGTCTGTGTCAGATCATTTACAGAATAATCGCGGTCCATATTAAATGTGTACGGCCCGCCATGCGAGCCCGTCGTCATTTCGTAGTAAATTTCATTCTCACGAACTTTTGACAGTACAAATTCAACCTGTTCTTTAGTAAATGCAGTACGTGCGAGGAGCGTGTCACCGTGATGGACAGTCATGCCGCTGGCACCGACATAGCCATCAACAGGAACGTCATGAGGCACTTTTTTATGAATCATCTGCAAAGAACGTCCGGTTGCAATAATGATTTTAAGACCTTTATCGTGAACCTCCTCTAAAGTTTTTATGAGAGAGTCGGGAAATTCACCGGCATTATTTAAAACTGTACCATCTAAATCGAGAGCAATTGCCTTCATAATTTATAAAAGCTCCTATCTTCAGTTAATATTTTTGATGTCTGGATACTGCCTAAATTTTAGCATATTTCATCATGTATGATAAAATTACATTACCAACAGTTCAGTAAAGGAGTCGTTAAAGATGACAAACACTGCAGCTTATTTAAAAAAGTATGATCTGGAAGACCTTTATCAGCTCGCGGTTAATACCGGAGTGACAAATGAAAAAGCACTGGATAAAGACGGATTAATAGAAGGAATCAGAGGAAATCTGCTGAATGATGATGTAATTAAGTATGCATTTCTGTACAGCGATGATGCAGCACTTTCGAGCTGGGAACAGGGAGCGGCGGACAAAGAGTACGCAGAGAACCTCAGTCTGACAGATGTTTACGGATTATATATAATGGGCCACGCTTATGAATCGCTTAATGACGAAGACAGTTTTTTTATTATCGATGAAGTGCTCGAAAAGTTTGATACAGTGGATACTGAAGAAAACCGGGAAGCCCGGACGGCAGTACAGCGGCAGCTGAATTTAATACGTTCTGCACTGCATCTGTACGGCGTCGTTGAATTCAAACAAATCGTTCATTTATTTAAAAAATATTACGGGATGGATGTCACGATTGAAGAAGTCGTGGACCTGGTGAGCGCCTCACCTTATGTTATTACGATTAACGATAAGAACAAAGAATTCATTATCGATGATATGACGAATGAGCAGTATGAAATTATCCGGAATACCCAGCAGAAATATAAATATTACGAGCCTGAATTCGGCAAGTTTATCAAATTCAGCAATCCGGGGTATATCGATGAATCAGCTGCACATGAGTCTTTAAAAAAATGGGTGTCGGAACATCTGAATACCGACGTTGCATCCGATTACGAATTGTATCTGCACGTGCTTCGCATGATTATCAGCGGACGCAAGCGTGAAGATATTTCCGGGGAAATAAAAAATCTCGGGCATACGTTCCAGTCAGAGACAGACGAAAATCAATTTTTTGAAATGATTCGTGATGTTGTGAAACAGACGCGCCATTTCCAGTACCGCGGAAAAAGTGAAGCGGATATTGGTCAGAAAACAATTGTTAAAGAAGTTAAGGTCGGCCGCAACGATCCATGTCCATGCGGCAGCGGCAAAAAATATAAAAAGTGCTGCGGCAAAGCAGTCTAGAAACTAAGTGGCTGGTATTATTACCATCCACTTTTTACATAGCGCGAGGTGAGAGTCATGCATTTTAAATTATTTATGGTGTTTTTCAGAGTGGGCATATTGGGTTTCGGAGGCGGACCGGCATCCATTCCGCTCGTTAAAGTAGAAGTCGTCGACAAATACCGCTGGATGACTAATGAAGATTTTCAGGATGTGCTGGCCATTGCGAACGTGCTGCCAGGTCCGATTATTACTAAAATAGCGGGTTATATCGGCTATCAGCTGAAAGGCTGGCCGGGCATTATTAACGCGCTCGTTGCCATCATATTACCGACAGCGATTTTAATGACAGTGCTGCTCACGCTGTTTTCTGAGTTTAAAGACCTTGCATGGGTACAGGGTATGAGCGCAGGCGTAGTGCCTGTCGTACTGGTCATGCTGGCGGTACTGACTGCAGAGTTTATGCAAACTGCTAAAAAAGCAGCGACATGGAAGTTTTTAATTCCATTTACGCTCGGTATGATGATTATATTAGAAGTGCTGAATATCCATCCTGCGATTGTGATCGGTATTATTATCGTTTTCAGTCTGCTGCAAAAGAGCGGTAAGAAAGCAGGTGTCTCATGATTTATCTGGAAATATTTTTAGCATTCTTAATCCCCGGCATATTAGGCTACGGAGGCGGACCATCTTCCATCCCGCTCGTTGAACGTGAAGTAGTTGGAACGTATGAATGGATGACCACTGCGGAATTTGCGGAAGTACTTGCACTGGGTAATGCACTTCCCGGTCCTATTTTAACGAAGATGGGTGCATACATCGGCTATGAAGCCGGCGGTGTGTTCGGCAGTATCGTCGCGATATCAGCGAGTGTACTGCCGTCACTCCTGTTAATGATATTCCTTGCAGGAGTGTTATATAAAATGAAAGGCACGAACAAATTCACAACATTGACGCTGTTAATTCGGCCGGTGATTGCAATTCTGCTTGGTGTTATCGTCGTAGACTTCCTGTTCAGTTCACTCGAAGTATCAGGGACATTCCATACAGTCTTTTTAATTATCCTGTCGTTTATTCTGCTGCAGGTCGTTAAAATTCATCCCGCACTTGTTATTGTCATCGGACTGGTTTACGGTGCGGTGTTTATCAGGTGAGTAAGCACAAAATTTAAAACAGCTTTCTGAATGTACTATACTTGTGAAGAGTAAACAGTCAATCCAGAAAGGAAGTTAGCACAAATGGCATATGAAATTCGTAAAATGGAAGTACAGGATGCTGCCAGTATTATTGAACATAAAAAACTTGTGACAGCAGAAAATCCGGATACGCTGGCGACAGCGATCGAAAACAAAAAAATTACAATCGAAGAAGAAGAAGCGACGATAAAATCTCTCGGACCTAATGACTTGGGTATCGTAGCAGTAGACGGGGATACAGTTATCGGCATGCTGAACCTTCGTCAGGATCACCGGAAAAAGTTCGAACATATCGGACAGTTTGGAATCAGTCTGCAAAGAGCATATACCGGCTCAGGAACAGGTACCGAAATGGTGGAGCAGGCGATAGAGTTTGCACAGAATAATGAAAAAATCGAGAAAGTAATATTAACAGTCTTTGCTAATAATCCGGGTGCGATTAAGCTGTATAAAAGACTCGGTTTTGAAGAAGAAGCTGTATTAAAAAATCAGGTGAAATTAGCTGACGGCTATACAGATTTAGTTTATATGGCGAACTTTTTAAAATAATGACAATCTGCTTAATTAACGTTATTCACAGCAGGAATCATCTTCTCGACGACGTCATACACGGTGATCGGCGTATTTATGGCAGTTTGTGATACGGCTGTCTTAATTAAATACCGTCAGAGAAGGATCGCCTCTAAGCGGTTCTTTTTGCATTTTAAGTAAAATATATTGAGGGATGGTGTGTTTAAATGGGGAACTTTGAAGAAATTAATAAAAGAGCACAAAAAAATACGGGCCGTATCCAGGAAGAGCAGCCTGATTTTATGAGAGCATTTAAAAAACTGCAGCAGGAAGGCTACAAAGCGAATGCGCTGGATGAGAAAACGAAAGAATATGTTGCACTGACTTACGCTATCGCGGATAAATGCGAGGGCTGCATCGGCAACCATGTTAATAAACTTGTTAAACTCGGTGCAACGCGTGAAGAAATCAGTGATATCGTTGCGGTAACAATTGTTATGGGCGGCGGGCCGGCAAGTGTATACGGCGGTAAAGCGCTGGAAGCATTTGATGAGGCAGTGGAAACAAAATAATTTAAACGGAGGAGAAATCAGCATGAAAGTTAACTTAAACTGGCAGGGAAAACTGAAATTTGAATCGACAGGGGAAACGACCGGGCACACAGTAGCAATGGATGCGAATGAAGCTGCCGGCGGAGATGCATCAGCGCCGTCACCGATGGAAATGGTTCTTCACGGTGCTGCAGGCTGCATGGCTATCGATATCGGCGTCATTTTAAGACATCACATGGAAAAAGTGACGAAGCTTGAAATTGAAGCGGACGGAGAACGTTCCGAGACAGAACCGAAATACTATAAACATATTAAAATGAATATTGTAATCGATGGAGATATCACAGCAAAACAGGCGCAGCGTGCCGCTGATTTATCAAAAGATAAATACTGCTCTGCTGTCCATTCACTCGTTGCAGATGTCGATTTAAAAGTAATATTAAACGGCGAAGCGCTGTAGCATGTTCCATATAAAAAAGCTTGGCATCTATTACGGCAGCTTCAGCGCCTCAGCAGAAGACATTGAATTTGAACCGGGCATACATGTGCTGCTCGGTGAAAACGGCAGCGGTAAAAGTTCTGTACTTACCGGTATTACCGGCTACAATACACCTGTAATTACAGTCCGTGAATTAGAGATAAATAATGAACCGGTCGACAAGACAGCGGATTATATCAGCTACTTGCCCCAGCAGAATGTACCATTTCAAATTACTGTCGAAGATTTTATTAAAATGACTGCCGCGTCAAGTCCTGCACAAAAAGATGTTGAGCAGACGCTTCGGAAATTCAGCTTGGAAAAGTTTCAATATGCGTCTGCTGACAGTTTAAGCGGCGGTGAATTTAAGCGTGCTTTATGTGCGCAGCTTCATCTTGAAAATAAGCCGGTAATGATGTTTGATGAAATCGAACAGGGACTGGATATTAATTATCAGCACCTGGTAATGAAGTGGCTGAAAGATTTAAGCAGGCATAAAGTAATCATTATGGCGATGCATGATTTAAATCTCGCACTTCGTTACGCAGATACAGTAACATGTATGAAAACGGGCACCTTAACCGAAGTTAAAGTGCCTGTTAGAGAAGTGAATGAAAGAATGCTTACCAGTACTTTTTCACGTGAAATGAAAATTATTGATTACGAGGGTAAAGTAATCGCGGTCAGCTGATTGCGCCGAGTGCACCGCTGTATTCTCCGTTTGGCACGACAAAAGCCCGGGCATTCTTTAATTCGCTGTATCTGTAAATAATATCGGTCATTACTTTATTATCCAGTAATGTCGAACCGATAAATACCATATTTTTCGTCTCGAATGCATCGGCTAAATTAATTGCCATTGCAGTGACGGTCTCTGCCACGAGTCCGATGACAGCAATCAGCTGATCTTCGATCGAGGCAGTTTTTTGTGTATCAAGAATATGTCCGAAGTTGCTTGCAGTTAAATCACCGGGAATCGGTGAAGGTCTGCCATTATAAATATGGTGAACCTTTAAATCAACGTTGTCGCGTATGCCGTCTTTTGCACGTTCAATTATCGTGTCGAAATCTCCGATGCCTGTAAGCAGATAGCTTAAACCAATCATCGTGCCGCCGCCGACTCCGGAGCCGCCGACGCGTTTTTGTGAATCCCGTGTAGCCTGGTGGAAACTCGTCCCGGTACCCACATTTAAATAAACATAACGATCGAGATCCATATCCGCTTCTTTTAAAAGCTGTGTCAGACCGCGGAATGTTGCGTCAAATTCTATCGAAGCAGTCACCGCGAAATTCAATTTCTCCTGAATATATTCGGCTTTTCCTCCGGTTAAATAAACATCATCATCAGCATGTTTGCTGTTCAGCATACTGATAACCTGGTCGATTTCTGCAGCAGGATACTTTTTAAAAGTTCTGCCGCTGTCTGTTAACAGGGCGACTTTAATCAATGTGCCGCCGGCGTCGATTCCTATCTTCATATCTTTACTCCTCACAAATGCGAAATTAAACAGCGCTCAATTATTTTGAGCGCTGTTCTAATCATTATTTCTATTTTAATACTTTTTGCGTCGTTGTCTACGTTTCATTGCTTCGTTCGGTTCTCTTCTAAGTCCTTTGGAGACGGATGCGATCATCATTATGAGTATAATGGCGAACGGCAGACCGGCGAGCAGCGAAGCTGCCTGAAGACTCGTTAGACCACCTGCTAAAATTAATGCGATTGTTAAGATACCAAGGAGAAGTCCCCAAAGTATTTTCAGCCCGGTAGGCGGATTATCCGTATTACCGATACTCATTCCTGCAACGATGAATGTTGCTGAGTCAGCTGATGTTACCAGGAATGTAAAGATCAGTACAATCGCGATTGCTGAGGTCAGCCAGGATATCGGCAATGTATCGAACAATGCGAACAGCGCCTGTGTCTGGTCATTTAAGACGACTTCCCCGATATTTGTGTTGTTAAATAAATCAGAATAAATCGCTGTACCTCCAAGTGCACCGACCCAAAGGAATGACAGCATAGGCGGAACGATAAGAATCCCCATTACATATTCACGTATGCTGCGTCCGCGTGATACACGTGCAACAAATGAACCGATGAACGGACTCCATGCGATTACCCATGCCCAATAGAATACTGTCCAATCCTGAACCCAGGCTTCGCCGGAATAAGGCTGCAGGCGCAATGAGTAGCCGACGAAATTCGTCAGGTAGTCACCGAGGCCGACAATAATCGTTTCCATAATAAATGTAAACGGACCAACGGCCATAATAAATACTGTTAATACCAATGCAAGGATCATGTTTAAGCTGCTGAGGAATTTCATCCCGCGCTTAAGTCCTGTAATTGTTGAGAAGATAAATAATCCTGTCATTAACGCAGTTAGAATGATTTGTGTTAACGGACCTGACGGAATACCGAATGCGATATCGAGACCGCCGTCCATCTGCATAATACCTAAACCTACTGACGTTGACATACCCGTAATCGTTGCGATGATTGCGAGAATGTCGATTGCTTTTCTGGCATTCTGATTATACTCGAGACCAAATAGAGGCTCGAGAGCTGTTGATACTAATCCATCGCGGTTTTTACGGAATTGGAAATATCCAATCGCAAGACCCGCAACACCGAAGATTGACCACTGTGAAATACCCCAGTGGAAATAAGTATATCCCATTGCGATTCTGGCAGCTTCTGCTGATTCAATAGGGCCGCCGAGGAATGGTGATTTCATATAGTGTTCCATCGGTTCAGCTACACCGTAGAAAACTAATCCGACACCTAAACCACTTGAGAATAACATTCCGATCCATGACCAGAATGAAAATTCAGGTTTAGAATTATCGCCGCCGAGTTTAACACGGCCGTATGGTGAAAGAGCCAGGAATAAAAGAAATACTCCAAACCCAAATACTACCAGCAGGAAAAACCAGCTGAAGTATTGTGAAACTGTTGCATAGACACTTTCTGAAGCAGCCTGGAACTGATCCGGGATAATCATGGCGATTGCCGAAACAACTAGAATTATCGCTGTCGACACCCAGAAAACAGTGCCAAGCTGCTTCATATTGAATTTTTCCGGTTTTTCCGGATCTGTACTTTGCTTTGACGTAGTGCTGTCATCATTCGTCAAGTAAGTTCCTCCTAAATTGATTATTAGTTTCTTAACTATTACCCATGCAATACCAACAAAAAACGCTGAAATAATGAAAGTTGTAATGTAATGTCTAAATTGTCACTATAGGGGGTATGGCACTATAATAGCAAACTATAAAAGGATGTCAAAAAGGGGTTAAACATGGATATTAAGATTAGAGAGTTTACAGAGGCAGACAGAGAACATCTCGGAAATTACATATTGAGCGAAAGACAGCAGGTATATTCGAGCATGCCGCTTGAAGTACTTGATGATGCGCTTAAAGACAGCAACCGTACTGCAAATGTTGTCGTCACCGACGCCGGGGAGGTCATCGGATTTTTCGTACTGCATAAACATTACCAGCACGAAGGCTATGATACACCTCACGAAGTCGTTTACGTGCGCTCTTTATCGATTAATGAAAAATATCAGGGGAACGGTTACGGTACAGCGGTTGCACAAAATCTGCCGGTGTACGTACAGGAAAACTTTTCAGCATTCGATCATTTATATTTAGTTGTGGACGGCGAGAATGCCGGAGCTTGGAATTTATATGAACGCGCAGGATTCCTGCATCTGGCGACGAAAGAAGAGGGGCCGATCGGTAAAGAACGGCTTTATTATCTGGATTTAAACCGCAGTTTTGTGCCGAATTTAAGACTGGAGCTCGATGAAGAAACAGCAGGACCGGCGGTTAAATTGATACTTAAGCGGGATGACAGAACAGCCGGGTATATTGAGGCGGAACTTGAAGACGGCATACTCGATATTAAACATATATACGTAGACGAAGCGGACCGTGAAGAAGGGGTGGCGGAAAGCGCGATGCGTCAGTTTGCAACAGTGGTCAGAAGAAAGATTAATGAGGTGCATACCGCAACGGTTACGGTATCGAATCCGGCGTTTTTAAGTCTGTTTACAAACGCGGGGTTTGTCCTGATTGATGATCCGGAAAATACGAACCGTTATGTTAAATTAGTAAGATATTAATATAAAGCTTGAAACATCTTACAAATATTTGTATTATATCCTAAGGTATTTACATCTTGAAAGGATGACGTAGATGAGACTGGACAGCTATACAAAAGAAATGATGGACGAGCATTCGTTTATAGATATGTCGCACATATATTTAGAAGATAAAGGCAAAGAAACAAATCTTTATGAAATGACTGATAAATTTAAAGAAATCGGCAATTACACTGAAGGTGAAATTGAAAACCGTATTTTACAATTCTATACTGACTTAAACACTGATGGGCGTTTCCTCAGCACAGATGATGGCGTGTGGGGTCTTCGCGAGTGGTATGCAGTAGATGATATCAGCGATAAGATTGCACCGACAATTCACAAAATTGAAGTTGCAGCTGAGGAAGAGTACGTCGAAGAAGAAGTCGATGAAGACTACCCGGGTGCAAAAGAGCTGGGTGAAGATCAGGAAGAAATCGACGAGACACTGCATGGTGACGATGAAGAAGAGGAAATTGCCAGCAAAGATGCTGACGAAGAAATAGAGTTTGAAGAAAAAGAAAAACTCGAAGATGATTACGATGATGAAGCAGATGCATACTAATTTTTAATTGACTTTTTGTTTTAAAGTGATAGTATTTTATTTGGGCTCCCTAAAACAGGGACTAGTAAACGGGCTCCTTTTCACGCAGGTGAAAGGGAGCTATTTTTATTTTATACAGGAGGATACTTACATGACAAAATATATCTTTGTAACAGGTGGCGTAGTGTCATCATTAGGTAAAGGAATTACAGCAGCATCTCTCGGCAGGTTATTAAAAGACAGAGGATTTAACATTACAATTCAGAAATTTGATCCGTACTTAAACGTTGACCCGGGTACGATGAGCCCTTATCAGCACGGTGAAGTGTTTGTTACTGAAGATGGTGCGGAGACGGACTTGGACTTAGGACACTACGAGCGTTTTATAGATATCAATGTAAGTAAATATTCAAACGTTACTGCAGGAAAAGTATACTCCGAAGTGATTAGAAAAGAACGCCGCGGAGACTACCTCGGCGGAACTGTGCAGGTTATTCCGCACATTACCAATGAAATTAAATCACGTATTAAAAAAGCAGGCGAATCTTCAAAAGCTGATATCGTAATTACTGAAATCGGCGGTACAGCAGGTGATATTGAATCACTGCCGTTTATCGAATCAATCCGCCAGTTAAGAAGCGATCTTGGTAAAGAAAACGTAATGTTCATTCACTGTACGCTTCTGCCTTATATTAAAGCTGCCGGTGAAATGAAAACTAAACCGACACAGCACAGTGTTAAAGAGCTCAGAGGACTTGGAATTCAGCCGGACATGATTGTTGTTCGTTCCGAATACCCGATGACAGAAGATCTGCGTGATAAGATTGCATTGTTCTGTGATATCGATGAGAAGAGCGTTATTAACGCAAAAGATGAAGAGACAATTTACGAGCTTGTAATGTCATTGCAGGCCCAGGATATGGATGATTTGGTACTTGAAAACCTGAATATCGAAGCAACAGGTGAAGCACAGCTTGATGACTGGAAACACCTTCTCGATAACTTAAGCAAAATCGATAAAACGATTAAAATCGGTTTAGTCGGTAAATACGTTGAACTTCAGGATGCGTATCTGTCGGTTGCTGAATCACTTCGTCACGCAGGTTATGAAGTGCACGCAGACATCGATATTCACTGGATTAACTCACAGGATGTTACACCGCAGAACTATAAAGAAATCTTAAGCGAAGTTGACGGGATTGTTGTACCTGGCGGATTTGGCGACCGCGGTATCGAGGGTAAGATCCTGACGTTGAACTATGCGCGTGAAGAAAACGTGCCGGTACTTGGGATTTGTCTCGGAATGCAGCTTGCAACAGTTGAATTTGCACGTAACGTTGCCGGTTTAACTGGCGCAAACTCATCTGAACTTGATGAGCATACACCGCATGCGATTATCGATTTAATGCCGGATCAGAAAGATGTTGTTGATCTTGGCGGAACACTGCGCCTAGGCAGCTTCCCATGTGTCATTAAAGAAGGTACGAAAGCACGCGAACTGTATCAGGTGAGTGAAGTGGATGAACGCCACCGTCACCGTTTCGAGTTTAATAATGCATACAAAGAACAGCTTGAAGAAGCGGGTATGATTTTCAGCGGAACGTCACCTGACGGCCGACTTGTGGAAATGATCGAACTTAAAGACCACCCTTACTATGTGGGTGTTCAGTTCCATCCTGAATTCCAATCACGTCCGACACGTCCGCATCCATTATTCAGCGGTTTAATTAAAGCGAGTCTGAATATGGATTTGCAGGAAGAAAAATAAATAACTGACGATATAAAATTAAGCTCCCCCGGAAGTTGGTCAAGCAATATTAATGACTAATTTTCCGGGGGGCTTTTTGTGTATATGTACACATTTTATTTTAGAAACTGAAATAAAATCTCATTAAATTTATTGAATTATCTGTCAACTATAGTATTCTGGACTGGAAGAGAATTTAAAATATTCCACATATCAGCTGTTAAATCCTTTTTATGGATTTGTTACAGCAATTTGACATAAATTCTATCTTTTGTATACTTGCTGATGTACAACTCGATCCAAAATAAGGAAAAACTTACCAGGAGGAGATTGTTTTTATGAAGAAAGCAGGGATTTTACTTACTTTCGCAGCCGCGCTGGTGCTCAGCGCTTGCGGAGACAGCGGCACGGAAGGCGGAGAAGGGCGTGTAGCCGAGCTTCAAGAGGCTGACACGGTTAACATAGGGTTCGCGAATGAGCCGCCGTACGCATATGAAAATTCGGATTCAGGCGAACTTGAAGGGGCTTCAATTGAAATTGCAGAGGCAGTATTCTCTGAAATGGGAGTCGAAAATGTTGAAGGGCATCTGACGGACTGGGGAGAATTGATTCCCGGTGTGCAGGCAGGTCAGTACGATGTAATTACAGCAGGCATGGCGATCCAGCCTGACAGATGTGAAAATGCATTGTTTGCAGAACCTGAAATGCAGTACGGTGAAGGATTAGTAGTTGCAGCCGGCAACCCGCTGGATATTCAAAGTTATGCTGATATCGGTGAGAATCCTGATATCACAGTTGCACTGATGGAAGGGACAACACAATTTGAATTCCTTGAAACAGAAGGCGTCGATTCATCGCAGTTTATGTCTGTTGCAGATATTCCGGCACAGCTTTCTGCAGTCCAGTCAGGAAACGCTGACGTTACTGCAGCGACAGAAGCTACGCTGAGAGCAGCATATGAATCACTCGGCAGCGATGATGTTGAGATTGTTGAAAATTTCGAGCAGCCTGATATTCAAGGGATTCCAAGTTTTGGTGCTGCTGCATTTAATATAGACGATGAAGAATTACGTACAGCTTATAACGAAGCACTTGAAACATTAAAAGAAGATGGCACAATCGATGAGATTCTGGATGGTTCAGAAGGGTTTACTGCTGACAACAACCGTGTGGAAGTTGGAGAAGTTACAGCAACTGCACTATGTGAAGGTGAATAATTAATAAGGGCCCAGTAATTCCTCAGGAGACACTGGGCCCTTTTATTTTGTAAATAAGGAGTGAGCGGATGTTTGATTCTGCCTTAAACATACTGTCCTATCTATCTCAAGGATTAGGAACAACGGTCAGCCTGTTTTTAGCGGCAACGCTTCTTGCATTTATTATTGCGTTCGTTGCAGGCCTGTGCCGAATTGTTAAGAACCCGCTTATACGCGGCTTTACGATGTTCTACGTGGAACTTTTCAGAGGAACATCATTAATTGTTCAATTATTCTGGCTGTATTATGCCATACCGATTCTGTTTAATATTCATCTCGGCAGCAACTGGTGGATTGGTGTTATAGCAATTGCACTTAACTACGGTGCCTATATGTCGGAAGTAGTAAGAAGTTCAATACTTGCCGTCGACAAGGGTCAGACGGAAGCAGCGATTGCATTAAACTTGTCACGTGTACAGCGGATGAGACATATTATACTGCCGCAGGCATTACGTCTGATGCTGCCTGAATTCGGCAACTATTCTATACAAATACTTAAAGGTACAGCGTTAGTATCGCTAATTGGTCTGACGGATATTCTGTATTACGGTGATATTTACCGTTCAACAAATCTTTCAGAAGGACCTCTTGCCTACTTTATGGTACTGGTAATGTACTTTATTATCGCACTGCCGTTAATCTGGCTTTCTAAAAAAGGCGAGAAAATTGCGAAGAGAGGGGTGGCGGGCTGATGTGGAGCTGGGAAACATTTGCAGACGCATTTCCAATTATCATTACGGGAATTACAGTAACGCTCGGACTGACAATTACGAGTTACGCTTTGGCACTCGCAGCCGGTTTTATCTGGCTCGCACTTGAATCGACACCACTTAAAATATTTAATTTTATCGTGTATTGGATCAGAGAATTTATACGCTCAACCCCGCCCATCGTGCAAATATTCTTTCTGTACTTTGCATGGCCGATGGTGCCTTATATCGGGACGTCGTTTACGCCGTTTGTCGCAGCGATGCTCGCACTCGGCATCCACTTTTCAACTTATATTGCGGAAGTATACCGGTCGGGTATTGAAAGTGTTGATAAAGGCCAGTGGGAAGCAGCGAAAGCACTTAATTTTTCACAGAAGGACACGTGGCTTAAAGTTGTGCTTCCGCAAGCACTGCCGCCGACAATACCGATGCTCGGCAACTATTTAATCATTCTGTTTAAAGAAGTGCCGCTGGCAGCGACTATCGGCGTTGTCGGTATATTAAGTCTCGCACGTTCATATGGAGCAAACACATGGTCATACATTGAACCGCTGACAATAGTCGCGATTCTGTTCCTCGTGCTGAGCTATCCATCTGCGCTCTTAATCAGACAGCTTGAGAAAAAGATGAACCGCAGATTTGATAAAAAGAATATGAAAGTGAAGGTGACGGAATAGTGAAACCGATTGTTCAATATAAAGAAATTCATAAGTCATTTGGAGATACCCATGTTCTTAAGGGAATTAATCTGGATATAAATCCGACAGAGAAACTGGCGATTATCGGGCCGAGCGGTTCCGGTAAGACGACAATTATCCGCCTCTTAATGACGCTCGAAGAGCCGTCGGACGGAGATATTATTGTCGATGGTACAAATTTATGGAAAATAGAAGCTGGCGGCAAAGAGAAAAAAGCGAATGAAAAACATTTAAGCAAAGTGCGCAATGATATCGGGATGGTATTTCAGCACTTTAATCTGTTTCCTCATAAAACAATTTTGGAAAATTGTGTTGTGCCGCTGGTTAACGTAAGGAAAATGAATAAAAAAGAAGCGGCAGAGCTCGCTGAAAACATGCTGGAGCGTGTGGGGCTGGGAGATAAATATGATTCATATCCATCCCAGCTGTCCGGCGGACAGAAGCAGCGTGTCGCGATGGCGCGGGCACTTGTAATGAAACCGAAAATTATGCTGTTTGACGAAGTGACGTCGGCACTCGACCCGGAACTTGTCGGCGAAGTGCTGGAAGTTATACGGGATCTTGCAGAACATGAAGATATGGCTATGGTGCTTGTTACTCATGAAATGGACTTTGCACTGGAAATCGCAGACAGAGTGCTGTTTCTTGATGAAGGCGTTATAGCGGAAGAAGGAACGGCGGATGAAGTTATTAATAAATCTGACAATCCGAGACTGCAGGACTTCTTAAAACGTTTCAGAGGAGAGACAGTTACAGGGCAATAGTGGTATATTATAAATAAGAGAAAATGACTGCGTTGTTAAAGCGCGGTCATTTTTTTATAAAATATGTTAAAATACCTTTGCAGCAGTCAAAACAGCAATTATTAAAATGTTTTAATCAAATTTAAATGAACTGTTAATGGTAAAGCATTGTCAGTTTGAGAAGCTTTAATTTATAATGATAGTAATATCACATTATTGGAGGACGAAAACAAGATGAAATACTTTATAGATACAGCAAACATGGACGAAATTAAAGAAATCCACAAGTGGGGCGTACTGAGCGGTGTAACAACAAATCCGTCATTAGTAGCTAAAGAGAAAGATATTTCATTCCACGACAGACTTGTTGAAATTTGCGAACTTGTCGGCGGACCTGTCAGCGGGGAAGTTATCGCGCTTGATGCTGAAGGCATGATTGAAGAAGGACGAGAACTTGCGAAACTTCACGAGCATATTATTGTTAAAATACCGATGACAGCAGACGGTATGAAAGCAGTCAGCGTACTTGCTTCTGAAGGCATTAAAACAAACGTTACTTTAGTATTCAACACAGTACAGGCATTGACAGCAGCACGCGCAGGTGCAACTTATGTTTCACCGTTTATCGGACGTCTGGATGATATTGGTCTTGACGGACTGCAGTTAATTGAAGATATCGCAGCAATTTTTGCAATTCACGATATCGATACTGAAATTATTGCGGCATCTATCCGTAACGCTGGCCACATGCACGGTGCAGCGATTCGCGGTGCTGATATCGCAACAATTCCTTATAAAGTCATTAAAACATTAACAGATCACCCTTTAACTGATAAAGGAATCGAACAATTCTTAAACGACTGGAACAATAAGTAGTCTCCACATAATTAAATGACAAGGAGCTTTTATATGGCTGAAGATGTAATTAAAGTCCGAGGCGGCAATTCATTGACGGGGCAAGTTGACATCAGCGGGGCTAAAAACAGTGCAGTTGCACTGATTCCTGCATCGCTCATGGCTTCTACCGGTACAGTTAGACTGGAGGGACTGCCTGAAATCAGTGATGTTAAAACGCTGATGAGTCTCTTAAATGACCTGAATATTAAAACAGAATTATCAGGGACAACACTGGAAGTCAATGCTGAAGAAGCAGTGAACATGCCGCTGCCGAACAACAAAGTACAATCTTTACGCGCTTCATATTATATGATGGGAGCGATGCTCTCGCGCTTTAAAAAATGTGTTATCGGACTGCCCGGCGGCTGCCCGCTCGGACCGAGACCGATCGATCAGCACATTAAAGGATTTGAAGCACTTGGCGCTAAAGTAACGAACGAGCACGGTGCGATGTATCTGACAGCAGAGAAACTGACAGGCGCAAAAATATTTTTCGATGTTGTATCAGTTGGTGCAACGATTAATATGATGCTTGCAGCGAGCTGTGCAGAAGGGCGCACAATTTTAGAGAACGTGGCGAAAGAACCTGAAATCGTCGACGTGGCATCACTGCTTAATAACATGGGTGCAAATATTAAAGGTGCAGGTACGGATACGATTCGTATCGAAGGCGTGGAATCGCTGCACGGTACGACTCACAATATTATTCCTGACCGCATTGAAGCCGGCACTTATATGATTGTCGGTGCAGTTGCTGGAAAGAATTATAAAGTGAATAATATTATCCCGACGCATATGGAATCACTGTCGGCAAAACTGGAAGAAATGGGTGTTGAACTGGACATCGGTGACGACTATGTCGTGATTAACAAGCCTGAAAAATATAATGCTGTGTCGATAAAAACTCAAGTATATCCGGGCTTTGCAACGGATCTGCAGCAGCCGATAACACCGCTTATGTTTTTGGCGGATGGTGTCAGTAAAATTACTGAAACCATTTACCCGGCAAGATTCAGACATGTTGATGAATTGTCCCGCATGAATGCTCATATTGAGAAGAAAAGCGGCAGTGCACTGATTTACCCGTCACAGCTTAAAGGTGCGGAAGTGTATGCAAGCGACCTCCGTGCAGGTGCATGCCTGTTAATTTCAGGCCTGATTGCAGACGGCGTAACGACGATTCACAACGTTAATCATATCGACAGAGGATATGCAGATATCGTTAAGAAATTGTCAGCACTCGGTGCGGATATTTGGCGTGACACTTTAGAAGATTAAGTATGAAAAGACTGGAATTCATAAGAATTTCAGTCTTTTTTCTGTGTTATAATAGTTAAGGAAAATCAGCGCGGATACTAGGGGGAGACAGTTTTGGAAAGAGGATTATCGATGGAGCTCGTAAGAGTGACAGAAGCAGCGGCACTTGCAAGTGCCGCATGGACAGGTAAAGGTCAGAAGAATGAAGCGGATGATGCGGCAACAGAAGCAATGCGCCGTCTGTTTGAAACAATTCCGATGACAGGTAAAGTTGTAATCGGCGAAGGTGAGATAGACGAAGCACCGATGCTTTATATCGGGGAAGAACTCGGAACGAAAGACGGTCCGGAACTCGATATAGCGGTGGATCCGCTGGAAGGCACAACAACTGTCGCAGAAGGCACATTAGGTGCAATGACTGTACTCGCAGTTGCCGATAAAGGCAATCTGCTTCACGCACCTGACATGTATATGCAGAAACTCGCAGCCGGACCGGACTGCCTTGGTGTTATCGATATTGATATGTCTGTGGAAGAAAATATCCGTGCAGTAGCAAAAGCAAAACATAAAAATGTGGAAGATGTCACAGTAACGATTATTAAGCGCGAACGCAGCAAAGAGATTATCGACCAGGTCCGCGCATTAGGTGCACGAATTATTATGTTTGATAACGGTGACGTCGGTGCGGCAATTAATACTTGTTTTGACTGGACCGGAATTGATATTTTAATGGGCGTCGGCGGTGCACCGGAAGGTGTTATTGCGGCAGCCGGAATTAAGGCGCTTGAAGGAGACTTCCAGGGACGTCTCCTTCCTAGAAATGACGAAGAACGCGCGCGCTGCATAACGATGGGTGTCGATCCGGACAAAAAACTCGGGCTTCAGGACTTAGTCAGCGGTGACGATGCGATCTTTGCAGCAACAGCAGTTACCGACGGTGAACTGATGAAAGGCGTGCAGTTTAAAAGCGGCTTTGCTGAAACATCATCTGTCGTTATGCGAGCTAAATCGGGGACGGTTCGCTTTGTTAACAGCCGTCACAGCATGAAGAAGAAACCGAACATGGTTGTGGATAAGTAATATTGTCAGACTGAAACCAGGTCTAGCACGCCACCGGGAACTGACGGTGGCACAGGACCAGGTCTAGCGAGTCACCGGGAAACGACGGTGGCACGCTCAGATTCAGATGCATCCCAGCCGGTTTTTCTTTGACATCGGCTGTGCTCCGGATGTAATATATGTATGCCTTTTAAAAAACTTCAGCATTGTACTCCAGCAGAAGATTCAACCCGCAGCTCCAGCGCAATTTCTAAAATTAATCCAAAAATATACAAAACGATATATGAACATAAATTTATAAAATCAGTATTAGGAAGTGGAAATATTGTCTGATAAACCAAAGACACAGGATATGAAATATGAAACATTCGATGCTTTATACAAAAACAATACGACTAAGGCATTAACTGAACGTGCGAAAAGTTTACGTTTATCGAACTACAGCAAATTAAATAAAAAAGAATTAGTTCTTGCGATTCTGGAAGCTGAAATGGAAAAAGACGGCAACTATTACATGGAGGGTATTCTCGATGATATCCAGCAGGACGGTTACGGTTTCCTCCGTACTGTAAACTATTCAAAAGGTGAGAAAGATATTTATATATCTGCATCGCAGATTCGCCGTTTTGAACTGAAAAAAGGGGACAAGGTTACTGGTAAAGTCCGCAAGCCTAAAGAGAATGAGAAATATTACGGTCTTCTCCAGGTCGACTTTATTAATGATCATAACGCTGAAGAAGTGAAGAAGCGTCCTCATTTCCAAGCATTGACACCTTTATACCCGGATGAGCGTATCCGTCTTGAGAACGAGCCGACTGATATGTCGACGCGTATTATGGATCTCGTTACACCGATTGGTTTTGGCCAGCGCGGCATGATTGTTGCACCGCCTAAAGCGGGTAAAACATCACTGTTAAAAGAAATTGCCCAGGCAATTACGACGAATCATCCGAATGTGAAGCTTTTTATCCTTCTAATCGGCGAACGTCCGGAAGAGGTTACGGATCTGGAACGTTCAGTTGAAAATGCTGACGTTGTGCATTCGACTTTTGATGAACCGCCTCAGCATCACGTTAAAGTTGCGGAATTATTACTGGAACGTGCGAAACGCCTCGTTGAAATGGGTGAGGATGTTATTATTTTAATGGATTCAATTACACGTCTGGCACGTGCTTACAACTTAGTGATTCCGGCATCCGGCCGTACATTATCCGGTGGTCTGGATCCTGCGAGTTTACACCGTCCGAAACATTTCTTCGGTGCAGCACGTAATATTGAAGCAGGCGGCAGCCTGACGATTCTGTCGACTGCCCTTGTTGATACGGGCAGCCGTATGGACGATGTTATTTACGAAGAGTTTAAAGGAACGGGGAACATGGAGCTTCACCTCGACCGTAATTTAAGTGAACGCCGTATTTACCCGGCAATCGATATCAGACGTTCAAGCACGCGTAAAGAAGAACTGCTGCTCGATAAAAAAGAGCTTGAAATTTTATGGCAGCTGAGAAATCTGTTTAAGGATTCTTCCGACTTTACAGAGCGTTTCCTCAGAATTTTAAAAACAACGAAGACGAACGAAGAGTTCTTCGACGTGCTGAGAGACCGCATGGTCAGCTCTCAGAAGACAGGAAAACCTGTTATATAAATTTCCGCATGGATATTGATTTTTACAGCCTCAGCATGTATAATGGCAAAGTAATGCGTGGTGATAGCCACAAATAACTCTGTTCCAGATGGTCCAGGGCAAAGGAGCTGACAATTATGAAACAAGGAATTCATCCTGAATACAAAAAAGTAATCTTTTTAGATTCAACGACAGATTTTAAATTCTTAAGTGGATCTACACGTACTTCTTCTGAAACTATGGAGTGGGAAGATGGTAACGAGTACCCGGTTATTCGTTTAGATATCTCTTCTGATTCACACCCGTTCTACACAGGACGTCAGAAGTTCGCATCTGCAGATGGCCGTGTTGAGAAATTCAACAAAAAATTCGGTCTTAAATCAAGCAACCAAGAATAACAAAATTTCAACTGTACTGAGATTCTCAGTGCAGTTTTTTTGTCTTAAAAATATGCTATAATAAAGTAACTAAAAGTACCAGGAAAAGGACGTATTCTTATGTTTGATCAACTCGAAATAATAGAAAATCGATATGAACAGTTAACTGAATTACTCAGCGACCCCGATGTAGTCAGCGATCCTGACAAACTGCGCACGTATTCTAAAGAGCAAAGTGATATTCACGATACTGTTGAAGTGTTCCGCGTTTACAGAGGACATATGGAAACAATTGAAGAATCCAAAGAAATGCTGAAAGAAACAGACGATCAGGAAATGATTGAAATGCTGAAAGAAGAAATCTCAGAGTCTGAAAGCATGCTGCCGAAACTGGAAGAGGATTTAAAAATTCTTATCATCCCGAAAGACCCGAATGACGATAAAAACGTTATTATGGAAATTCGCGGTGCTGCAGGCGGCGACGAAGCACAGATTTTTGCAGGAGATCTGTTTAGAATGTATTCAAGATATGCCGAAGACCAGGGATGGCGTACGGAAACTGTTGACGCTTCAAGCAGTGAACATGGCGGATTTAAAGAAATCAGCTTCCTGATTCAGGGTAAAGGAGCGTTCTCAAAACTTAAGTTTGAGAACGGTGCACACCGCGTTCAGCGCGTACCTGAAACAGAATCAGGCGGCCGTATTCATACGTCTACTGCAACTGTCGCGGTATTACCTGAAGTAGAAGACGTAGAAGTAAATATCCGCAACGAAGATATTAAAATTGATACGTACCGTTCAAGCGGCGCCGGCGGACAGCACGTTAACACGACTGACTCGGCAGTTCGTATTACTCACCTGCCAAGCGGCACGGTAGTAACATCACAGGATGAAAAATCACAGATTAAAAACAGAGAACGCGCAATGAAAGTACTTAAAGCGCGCGTTTACGACATGATGCAGCAGGAAGCGCATGCGGAATATGCTGAAAAGAGAAAATCAGCAGTAGGTACCGGAGACCGTTCTGAACGTATCCGTACGTATAACTATCCGCAAAACCGTGTAACTGATCACCGTATCGGTTTAACAATCCAAAAACTGGACCAGATTATTGACGGGAATCTGGATGAAATTATTGAAGCGCTGGCAATTGAAGAGCAGACTTCAAAACTGGAAGAATTGAACAATGAAACAATATAAAGCAGTACTTAAAGAGGCGGAAGCCTCTTTAAGTGTATCTGGACAGGAAATCCGTGTGGCATCAATTGTAATGGAAGAACTATTGGGAATGAATTTTACAAAGCTGATGATATACGGGGAAGACATGATGCCAGAAGAGGATTATGAAAAATTCACATCAGTCATCGAACGTGTCTGCCACAATGAACCGTACCAGTATGTACTTGGAGAAGCGTACTTTTACGATGCTTACTTTACGGTAACGCCGGACACGCTGATTCCAAGAAATGAAACCGAAGAGCTCGTGGAATTCGTCCTGCAGAATGAAAGTGATCTCGGCTTAACAGCAGTCGATATCGGTACCGGGACAGGTGCAATCGGTTTAACATTAGCGGCTCACTGGAAATCAAACAAAGTGATAGTGACGGATCTGTCAGCCGGCGCCCTCTGTACTGCCAGAAAGAACGGCGAGCGTCTCGGAGTGAGTGCCGGGTATTTAGAGGGCAGCTTATTTACGCCATTAGTGGATAAAGAAATTAAAGCTGATATAATCATCTCTAATCCTCCGTATATAAGCGAGGATGAAAAACATCTGATGACACCGTCAGTACTTGAATACGAACCTGGCACAGCGCTGTTTGCGGATGACAATGGACTGGCGCTGTATAAAACGATGATTCGAACGCTCCCAGATGTGCTGAAACCCGGAGGCCGGGTATATTTTGAAATCGGCTTTAGCCAAGGAGATGCATTAAAAGAATATATCGACAGCGTCTGGCCGGGCACTTTTGTGAAGGTGGTTAAAGACATTAATCAACAAGATAGAATATTACATTTTACGTGGGGTGGACAAAGTGACTAAAATATGGAAAATTACCGAAGCTGATTTAACTGACGAGAGTAAAGAAGATGAGCTCCACGAACAGCTCGAGGAAATAAAAATTGCTTTTACCTACGGTGAAATTATCGGTATCCCGACAGAGACGGTGTACGGACTTGCGGCTGATGCCCGGAACGGAGAGGCAATTAATAAGATTTTTTCTGCCAAAGGACGTCCGGGAGATAACCCTTTAATTATACATATACATGATATCAGCCAGCTTAAAGATTTTACGGCCGTGCTTGACGAACGCGTCACTAAATTAATGGAAGAATTTTGGCCGGGACCGATATCTTTTATCCTGCCGTTAAAAGGAGATTATCTGTCCACAAATGCAGTGGCGGAACTCGATTCCGTTGCGGTGCGCATGCCAAGTCATCCGGTGGGACGGAAAATTCTTCAGCATGCTGATATACCCCTTGCTGCGCCGAGTGCTAATATCAGCGGCAAACCGTCACCGACAAATGCTCAGCACGTCATCGACGATCTTGAGGATAAATTATACGGTGTCATCGACAGTGAGTCGGCAATTTACGGTATCGAAAGCACTGTGCTCGACTGCACGCAGTTCCCTTACAGAATTGCCCGCCCGGGTGCGGTAACGAAAGAAGAACTGGAAGAAGTATTGGAAACAGCTGTCAATACGGTGACTGAACAAACCGACAAACCGATTTCACCAGGCATGAAATATAAACACTATGCACCGAGACAGCCGCTGATTGTTATCGAGGGCGGCATCAACAATAATACGAAGCTGCCTGTCGGACGAGAGCAGAAGGTCGGTATTATTGCACCGGAAACGAGCAGGGAATTCGTCAGTGAGGATATGCAGTTTATCAGTCTGTGCCGGGAACGGGACAGCTATAAAGAAGCGGCGCGGAACTTATACTCTGCTTTACGCATCATGGATACATCGGATGTTGATATTATTTTCATACACGGGTTCGATAAGGTGCCGGAATCTGAAGGACTGATGAACCGTGTTTATAAAGCGACGGGGAATGAAGTGATTCAGAGTGAATAAAATTATTTTTGTCTGTACAGGGAATACGTGCCGCAGTCCGCTGGCGGAAAGCTACGCACGCATGAAGTATCCGCATATGGATATTTCATCACGCGGACTCTATGTTGTAAGCAGCGAGACGAGCAGTCAGTCGCTGTCTATTATAGAAGAGGCAGGATTGCCGGTGCCGTCAAAGCCTGAACAGCTGACACAAGGGGATACTGAAAACAGCACGCTGCTCGTTATGGGGAGCAGTCATAAGAATGCAATTCTGGAAAACTTTCCACAAGCGGATGTCAAACTCATATCCGAATATGCGGACGGTGAAATGAAAAACATACCCGACCCATACGGCGGAACAACAGCGCAATACGAAGAAGTATTTATGCATCTGCAAAAATACATTGATAAATTTAACTGGTAAACCCGGTAATCTTTTGAAACTCTTAATACTGATGGTTATAATATATTTTAAGGAGATGAGTGTATGAAAGTTGTGATTGCATCCGACCATGGCGGGCTCAATTTAAAAAAGGCCGTTACGGAATATTTAACTGAAAATAAAATTGATTTTACGGATCTTGGACCCGACAATGCGGACTCTGTGGATTATCCGGATTATGCTAAGCCGGTCGCAGAAAAAGTAGCTGCGGGAGAATATGATAAAGGTATTTTAATTTGCGGTACCGGTATCGGTATGAATATTACTGCAAATAAAACAAAAGGTATTCGCTGTGCGCTCGTACACGATACGTTTTCAGCAAAAGCAACACGCGCACATAATGATTCCAATGTACTCGCGATGGGTGAAAGAGTTATCGGCCCGGGTCTTGCACTTGAAGTGGTGGACACATGGCTGAACACTGAATTTGAGGGTGGTAGACATGAAAGACGCGTTTGTAAGATTGAAGAATGATTTACAGACACTGACTGATGATTTATATGAAGCAGAATTTTTTACGCCGGAGAAAGTGCTCGTTATCGGATGTTCGACATCGGAAACTGTAGGGAAGCACATCGGCAAAAGCAGTTCGGATGAAGCGGCAGAAGTTATATACAGCCACTTCTCTGAAATTGCAGCCAGGGAAAAGATGCATTTGTTATTTCAGGGATGCGAGCATATTAACCGCTCTCTGACAACTTCAAGACACACGATGGAAGCATTGAAGCTGGAAGAAGTTACAGTAGTGCCGCACAAAGAAGCGGGAGGCAGTTTAAGCGAACTTGCTTATAAAGAAATTGCGGATTCCGTTGTCGTTGAATCTGTTACTGCAGACCGCGGCATTGATATTGGCCAGACACTGATCGGCATGCATTTAAAACATGTTGCGATACCGGTGAGAACGTCTGTTAAAACAGTTGGCGAAGCAGTTGTGACGATAGCAACAACCCGTCCGAAATTAGTCGGCGGACCAAGAGCGCATTATAAATAAAGGGGAGAACACAATGTCTAATATTAAATCACAAGATCCACAAGTACAGGAAGTTATTGAGAAAGAACTTGAAAGACAAAATAACAACATCGAACTTATCGCGAGCGAAAACTTCGTTTCACCTGCAGTACTGGAAGCGCAGGGTTCTATTTTAACGAACAAATATGCAGAAGGATATCCGGGGAAACGCTACTACGGCGGATGTGAGCATGTAGACGTTGTGGAAAACCTTGCACGTGACCGTGCAAAAGAAATATTTGGGGCAGAACATGCCAACGTGCAGCCGCACTCAGGCTCTCAGGCAAATATGGCAGTATACTTTTCAGTTCTTGAGCCGGGAGACAAGGTGCTTGGTATGGATTTATCACACGGCGGACATTTAACGCACGGTTCACCTGTAAACTTCAGCGGCAAGCTGTTTAACTTCGTGTCTTACGGTGTTGAAAAAGACACTGAGATAATCGATTACGATAAAGTGATGGAAATCGCTAAAGAAGAACAGCCTAAAATGATTGTTGCCGGCGGGAGTGCATACGTTAAAACACTGGACTTTAAAAAGTTCCGTGAAATCGCTGATGCAGTCGGTGCTTATTTATTAGTAGATATGGCACATATTGCAGGACTCGTTGCAGCAGGACTGCACCCGAACCCGGTACCGCATGCTGATTTCGTAACATCAACAACTCATAAAACATTACGCGGACCGCGCGGAGGATTAATTTTAACGACTGCAGAACATGCTAAAGCTGTTGATAAAAATATCTTCCCGGGTATTCAGGGCGGACCGTTAATGCACGTTATCGGAGCGAAAGCTGTGGCATTCGGCGAAGCACTGCAGCCGGAATTTAAAGAATACCAGCAGCATGTTCTGGACAATGCAAAAGCATTGGCAGAGTCACTTGCTGACGGCGGACTCCGCATCGTTTCAGGTATGACGGATAACCATCTCGTACTCGTTGACGTTAAGACTTTCGGTTTAACAGGAAAAGCTGCTGAAGAAGCACTTGATGAAGTCGGTATTACTGTGAATAAAAATACGATTCCGTTTGACGAAGCATCACCATTCGTCACGAGCGGTATCCGTCTCGGAACACCGGCGATGACTACGCGCGGATTTACAACAGAAGATATGACAGAAGTTGGTCAGATTATCGTTGAAACACTGACGCGAGTTAAAAATGAAGAGAATCTTGATGGAATTGCAGATAAAGTTACTAAATTAACAGGAAAGTATCCACTATACAAATAAACTGCGTTATAATATATACCGGATGGGATCATCCGGTTAATTTTTGGAGTGGAGGAAGATATATGTCAAAGATACAAGTAATGGATCATCCGTTAATCCAGCATAAAATGAGCTATATCCGTGACGAAAACACGTCGACTAAAGAATTCAGAGAATTGGTCGATGAAGTGGGTATGCTTATGGCTTATGAGGTAACGAGAGATCTTACACTCGAAGATGTGTCAGTACAGACACCGGTTCAGGAAACTACAGCTAAGCGCCTGAGCGGAAAAAAACTGGGTATTGTCCCAATTTTACGCGCGGGTCTTGGTATGCAGGATGGTATTTTAAAACTTATTCCATCAGCCCGTGTCGGTCATATCGGATTGTACCGGGATCCTGAAACACTGAAAGCTGTTGAATACTATGCGAAGTTCCCGGGAGATATTGAAGAACGTGATATTTTTGTTATCGACCCGATGCTTGCTACAGGTGCATCAGCGGTAGAAGCAATTACTGCAGTTAAAAAACATGGAGCGACAAAAATTCGTTTCATTTGTCTGATTGCAGCGCCGGAAGGTGTAGAAGTATTAAAAGAAGCACACCCGGATGTGGATATTTATATCGCAGCACTCGATGAGAAATTGAATGAGAAGAGTTACATTGTTCCCGGATTAGGCGATGCCGGCGACAGATTATTTGGTACACGATAATAAATCATAGGAGATTGTTATGAAAAAAATTATGGCGATTTTCGGTACGAGACCCGAAGCTATTAAAATGGCTCCGCTTGTACTCGAAATGAAAAAAGATGAAGATATTGAACCGGTTGTAGTAGTTACTGCACAGCATAGAGAGATGCTTGACCAGGTACTGACAACTTTCGATATTACACCTGATTACGACTTGAATATTATGAAAGCGGGCCAAACATTGTCAGAAGTTACAGGACGTGTAATTAACGGTCTCGAATCAGTTATTAAAGAAGTAAAACCGGATATGATTTTAGTGCACGGTGATACGACGACAACATTCGCGGGTTCACTGGCTGCGTTTTACAATGAAGTGGATATCGGCCATGTTGAAGCAGGTCTCCGCACTCATAACAAATATTCACCATTCCCTGAAGAAGCTAACCGTCAGATGACAGGTGTTTTAGCAGATCTTCATTTCTCACCGACAGAAGATGCACGTCAGAATCTGCTGAATGAAGCAAAAGATGATACAAAAATTTCAGTTACAGGCAACACTGCAATCGACGCCCTGGCAACAACAGTTGATGAAAACTATCACAGCGACATCATCGAAAAACATAAAGACAACAAAGTTGTGCTTTTAACAGCGCACCGACGTGAAAATATCGGTCAGCCGATGCATAACATTTTCGGTGCGGTCCGTCAGATTGTTGACGAGTTTGAAGATGTGACTGTCGTTTATCCAATGCATAAAAACCCTAAAGTGCGTGAAATTGCACAGCAGTATTTAGGCAATCACGAGCGCATTGAATTAATTGAGCCGCTTGATGTACTTGATTTTCATAACTTTGCTGCAAGAAGCCACCTGATTTTAACTGACTCGGGCGGGGTGCAGGAAGAAGCACCTTCACTCGGGAAACCTGTACTTGTACTGCGCGACACTACTGAACGTCCTGAAGGCGTTAAAGCAGGCACACTTAAACTTGCGGGTATTGAGCAGGAAAACATTTACAACATGACAAAAGAACTGCTGACAGATGAAGAAATTTATAATAAAATGTCACAGACGCAAAATCCATACGGTGACGGACAGGCTTCACGCAGAATTTGCGACAACATAAAGTATTATTATGGAATAACTAAAGAAAAACCTATCAGTTTCTCTGTAAATGATTAGCAAATGTGAACATGTTGTTAAAATTTCCATATTTTGTTGACACAAAAATTGCGCTCCTATAAAATCATTAGAGTATGTAATTGTTTTCACAACAAGTTACATTACACGGGGAGTCGTAAAAGACAGTGAAAATTTTTAAAGGATATTTTAAAAACTTTATGAAATATTTAATAATACTTTTAATATTGAGTATTATTGCTTATATATTTACTTCTTTGCCGTTTTTTGCAGGGCTGTGCGTCGGTATCATCGGATCGATGCTGCTGTCTTATAATTGGTACTATAATTTAAGAACTGCACAGCTCAGTGATGGCGAAAAAGTTAAAACAGGAACGTTAACGAGAATGCTTATTGTCGCGGCGGCCTGTTTAATATGGGTGAGGTTTCCTGAAACTTTGAATATCATCGGTATTTTAGTCGGGCTGCTCCTCACTTATGCGCTGATTTTCTGGCGCGCAGCATTGGAACTTTTTAAACGGAAGAGGTGAAGAAATGGAACACGGAATTCCAACGTGGTCGTTTGATTTGTTCGGAATACCAATTGTATTCGAACTTGCAACTTCAATGATGATCATCATTACATGTCTGCTTATCTTCTTTACGCTGTTTTTCATGACGAGAAAGCTCGCAGTGCGTCCGACTGGTAAAGGTCAGGTGCTAGTAGAGGCGTTAATGAACTTCGTTAAAGGAATAATTAAGAGCAACATGGCATGGAAAGAAGGGGCACAGTTCCACTTTTTAGCGCTGACATTGTTCTTATTCATTTTAATCGGCAACTTAATCGGTATACCGCTGTCGTTCGTCGCACCTGATGCGGATCATACACTGTGGGTGAAATCACCAACAGCTGACCCGGTCGTTACGCTGACGCTCGCAGGACTGATGATTGTACTGACACACTATTATGGTGTGAAGATGCAGGGAATGCGCGGTTATTTGAAACAATATGTTACGCCGATGTGGTGGCTTGCACCAATCAAATTCATCGAAGAATTTACATATAACTTAACACTCGGTTTACGTCTTTACGGTAACGTTTATGCTGGTGAGATACTTCTGTTACTCCTGTTGGGATTAGTAACCGGAGGTACGGTATTAGGCGCATTAGGATTTATTCCTATGATGGTATGGCAAGGATTTAAAGTATTTATAGGTGCGATTCAGGCATTTATATTCGTAATGTTATCAATGGTTTATCTATCACATAAAGTGAGCGATGATCATTAATATAATAAAAAAATAATAATATACAATTTTCTAGGAGGAAATATTTTATGAATTTACTAGCAGCTGGTATTGCAGCAGGTTTAGCGGCTCTTGGCGCATCTTTTGGTATTGGTATGGTTGTTTCGAAAACAGTTGAAGGTGTTGCTCGTCAGCCTGAGTCACGTGGTCCGTTACAAACGATTATGTTCATCGGTATTGGTGTAGTTGAGGCTGTTCCAATTATGGCTATCGTTATCGCGTTCCTGCTTATGTTCACGTTCTAAGAGTCGTTATATAAGGCGAAGTCTTATTTGAAGATTTCGCCATCTTATTATGTAAATAACTACGAGAGTTAGAGACTTTTTTGAAAGGAGTGTACATAGGTGGAACTATTAATTTTAGGTGCTGCTGGTGAAACTATGGGCACGGCTGTTGGAACATCGCTTGTTCTACTCGCGAGTTTTCTGACGCTGCTTGCAGTATTGTCATACTATGTGTGGAAACCAGTTAAGAAAGTTATGGATGACCGTGAACAACTAATCCATGATGATATTGATTTTGCTGAAAACAGAAAATTAGAAGCTGAACGCTTAAAAGAAGAGAACGACGCACTGCTGAAATCAACGCAGGCTGAAATCTCTGAACTTATGGAAAACGCTAAAAGTCAGGCGAAGAAAGAACAAGAGTCGATCATCAGAGATGCTGAGGCGCGTTCTTCTCAACTGATGACAGAAGCGAAGACTGATATTGAAAGAGAAAAAGAAAAAGCAGTCCGCGATATCAACGACCAGGTTGCTGAACTTTCAGTACTGATTGCAGAGAAGATGATCCGCAAGGAACTTAACTCAGAAGATCAGAAAAACCTCGTTCAGAACTACTTACAGGAAGCAGGCGATAAATAATGGCTAACATCAGTCAAAAATACGCCAGCGCTTTGTTCGATGTAGCAGTGCAGCACGATAATCTTGAGAATGTTAAAGCTGATTTCTTTGAAGTATCTGAAGCAGCAGCTTCAGTGGAGAACTTTATCGAATTCATGGATAACCCGAAGATTACGCGTGATAAAAGAACGGCAGCGGTAGAAGCAGCATTTGGTAAAAGCGACAGACTTCTCTTAAACCTGCTGCGCATCCTGTCGGATAAAAAACACATGTCATTACTCGAAGAAATACACAGCGAGTTCTTATCACTATATGATGAAAGCCATAATCAGGCTCGTGTAACAGTGGAGTCAGTTTACAAATTATCTGCAGAAGAGCTGGATCAGCTCGGTCAGATATTTATTGATAAAACAGGTTATGAAAAGCTGCTTATTACGAATGAAATTAATGAAGAACTTATTGGCGGCGTACGCGTGCTTCTAGGTTCGAAAGTTTACGACGGTTCTGTACGAAACCAGTTAGACGGTATCAGAAATAATTTTAAAGAACATGCGAATAGCTAAAGGAGTGACATTTTCATGGCAATCAAAGCTGACGAAATAAGTGCTCTCTTAAGAAGCCAAATCGAAAATTATGATAAGGATATGCAGGTTACCGATGTCGGTACTGTTATCCAGGTGGGTGACGGAATTGCACTTGCTCATGGTTTAAACGATGCGATGGCAGGAGAGTTAATTGAGTTCCCGAGTGGTGTACTTGGACTTGCTCAAAACCTTGAAGAAAATAATGTTGGTATCGTAATACTTGGACCAAGTGACGATATTAAAGAAGGCGATGAAGTTAAACGTACTGGACGCATTATGGAAGTTCCAGTTGGTGAAGAACTTATCGGCCGTGTAGTAAACCCGCTCGGTCAGCCGATCGACGGTAAAGGCCCTCTCAATACTACTAAAACACGTCCTATCGAAAGTCCGGCGACTGGAGTTATGGACCGTAAAAGTGTTGATGAGCCATTACAAACAGGAATTAAAGCAATTGACGCATTAGTGCCAATCGGCCGCGGACAGCGTGAGTTAATCATCGGTGACCGTCAGACTGGTAAAACAACAATTGCAATCGATACAATTATTAACCAAAAAGATCAGGACATGATTTGTGTCTACGTAGCGATTGGACAAAAAGAATCAACTGTACGTGCTACAGTAGAAACTTTACGTAAAAACGGTGCGCTTGATTACACAATTATCGTTACTGCCGGTGCAGCAGATCCTGCTCCATTACTATATATTTCACCATACGCTGGTGTATCTATGGCCGAAGAATTCATGTTCAACGGCAAACACGTGTTAATCGTTTATGATGATTTAACGAAACAAGCTGCGGCTTACCGTGAATTATCATTACTATTACGCCGTCCGCCGGGCCGTGAAGCATTCCCTGGTGACGTATTCTACCTTCACAGCCGTCTTCTTGAGCGTGCTGCGAAATTAAATGATGATTTAGGCGGCGGTTCAATTACTGCATTGCCATTCATCGAAACTCAGGCAGGAGACATCAGTGCATTCGTTCCAACAAACGTTATCTCTATTACTGACGGTCAGATCTTCCTGCAGTCAGACCTGTTCCACTCAGGTGTACGTCCAGCGATTAACGCCGGTCTTTCAGTATCACGTGTAGGTGGTTCAGCACAGATTAAAGCAATGAAGAAAGTAGCGGGTACGCTGCGTTTAGACCTTGCTGCATACCGTGAACTGGAAGCATTTGCTCAGTTCGGTTCAGATCTTGACGAGTCGACAAAAGCTAAACTTGACCGTGGTGCGCGTACAGTTGAAGTGCTTAAACAGCCTGAAAACGCACCATTAAAAGTAGAAAAACAAGTTGTAATTCTTTTCGCACTTGTTAACGGCTACCTGGACGATGTTCCAGTTGAAGACGTTACACGTTTCGAAGCTGAATTCATGAGCTGGCTTGAAGCGAACGACGCTGAATTATTAAACCAGATCGCTCAAACTAAACAACTTCCTGACAGTGAAGCATACGATAAAGCAATTACGAGTTTCAAAAAGCTTTTCAACCCTTCTAACTAAGAAGTAAGTAATTACTAAGGTGGTGAATTCATGGTTTCACTAAGAGAAATTAAAGGTCGTATTGGCTCTACGAAAAAGATGAGTCAATTGACAAGTGCAATGCATATGGTTGCTAACTCCAAACTGACCCGAGCTGAACAGAATTCGAAAAAATTCCAGCCGTACATGGATAAAATCCAGGAAACAGTCAGAGCTATTGCAGCCGGTGATACTGAAAGCTCACACCCTATGTTAGAAGAGAGACCAATTAAGAGAACGGGCTATATCATAATTTCAAGTGACACAGGTAAAGCTGGTCCTTACAATAACAACGTCGTTAAAGCTATTACAGAAGAAACTGATAAACGACATGATAACAATCCCGATTCATATGATTTATTCGTCCTCGGAAAAATTGGCTATGAAACTTTAACAGGGCGTGGCTTCCATGTTACAAATCATCGTCTTGGATTACCCGACCAGCCGGACTTTGCCAGCGTGAAAGAAATCGCTGTTCAGTCGGTTAACGGATTTATAAACGAAGATATCGATGAGCTTTATATTATTTATAACAAGTTTGTAAATATTTTAGAGCAGCAGGTAACAGTTCGTAAAGTATTACCATTAACAGAAACTGATGTTCAGACAGATCATTCTGATTCAGCACTCGCAAGTTACGAGTTTGAACCGGATAAAGAAACAATTCTGGAAACAATTTTACCTCAGTATGCCGAAAGTCTGATTTACGGTGCACTGCTCGACGCAAAAGCGAGTGAGCACGCAGCACGTATGACAGCTATGAAGGCAGCAACTGATAATGCAACTGAGCTTGTTGGCGATCTTCAGCTGCAGTATAACCGCTTAAGACAAGCGGCGATTACGCAGGAGATTACAGAAATCGTCGGTGGCGCATCTGCACTAGAATAATTGAGATTAGGAGGAAATTAAATGGCTTTAGGTCAAGTAGTCCAAGTAATGGGACCTGTAGTTGACGTGCGCTTTAATGAAGGTGAATTACCTGAAATTAATAACGCACTGGTAGTTAAAATTGACAATGCTAATTCAGAGCCAATCTCTCTGACACTTGAAGTTGCGTTACACCGCGGCGATAACATTGTCAGAACGATTGCAATGAGTTCTACTGACGGCTTACGCCGTGGTGCTGAGGTAGAGAACGCAGGTTCTCCAATCACAGTGCCTGTAGGAGAAGAGACTCTTGGTCGTGTATTCAACGTATTAGGTGAACATATCGACTTAGATGGACCGCTTTCAGCTTCTCAACGCCGTGATCCAATTCACCGTTTAGCTCCGAAGTTTGATGAATTATCAACTTCAACTGAAATTCTTGAAACTGGTATTAAAGTAGTAGACCTTCTTGCACCTTACACTAAAGGTGGTAAAGTTGGACTTTTCGGTGGTGCCGGTGTTGGTAAAACAGTTCTTATCCAGGAACTTATTAACAACGTTGCACAAGAACACGGTGGTATTTCGGTATTCGCCGGTGTTGGTGAACGTACTCGTGAAGGTAACGACCTTTACTACGAAATGAAAGATTCAGGTGTTATCAAGAAAACTGCAATGGTTTTCGGTCAGATGAATGAACCGCCTGGCGCACGTATGCGTGTAGCACTTTCAGGATTAACAATGGCAGAATACTTCCGTGACGAACAAGGTCAGGACGTTCTTCTGTTTATCGATAACATTTTCCGCTTTACTCAAGCAGGTTCTGAAGTATCAGCGCTCCTCGGACGTATGCCTTCAGCGGTAGGTTACCAGCCTACACTTGCAACTGAGATGGGACAATTACAGGAAAGAATTACGTCAACTAACGTTGGTTCAGTAACGTCAATCCAGGCAGTATTCGTACCAGCCGATGACTACACTGACCCGGCTCCGGCTCAGACGTTCGCTCACTTAGATGCGACGACTAACTTGGAACGTAAACTTTCAGAGATGGGTATTTACCCGGCTGTGGACCCATTAGCATCTACTTCACGTGCACTTTCTCCGGCAATTGTTGGTGAGGAACACTATAAAGTAGCAAGAGATGTTCAGTCTACGCTTCAAAAATACCGTGAACTGCAGGATATTATTGCAATTCTAGGTATGGATGAGCTTTCTGAAGAAGATAAAAACACTGTTGGACGCGCACGCCGTATCCAGTTCTTCTTAAGTCAGAACTTCCACGTAGCAGAACAATTTACAGGACAAAAAGGTTCTTACGTACCTGTTAAAGAAACAGTTCAAGACTTTAAAGCTATCCTGGAAGGTAAGTACGACCACGTTCCTGAAGATGCTTTCCGTCTTGTCGGCGGCATCGAAGACGCACTTGATAAAGCGCGTCAACAAGGTGTAGAAGTCTAAAACGGGAGGGTAAAACATGGCAACAATTGCACTTGATGTAGTTACTCCTAACGGTTCTGTTTTCCACGAAGAAGATTCGGAAATCGTTGTTCTTCAAACTAAACAGGGTGAGCTTGGTGTGATGGCCGGTCATATTCCGACTGTAACACCGCTTAAAATAGGTGTCCTTCGTGTTAAAATAAACGGTAAATTCGAATACCTGGCTGTTTCTGAAGGGTTTGCAGAAATCAGACCTGAACAGATTACAGTACTTGTGCAGGCTGGCGAGTTTTCAAAAGATATTGATTCCGAACGTGCAGAATCTGCGAAAGTGAGAGCAGAACAGCTGCTTTTAGAATCGCAGGATGAACGTGTCGATACGTATCGTGCAGAACTGGCATTACAGCGTGCGGTTAACCGTTTAGAAGTATCTAAATATTAATTCAAACTAAAAGACTGGACCTTCCAGTCTTTTTTTTATCGGGAGGAGGAATTTCTTTGGGCTTTTCTCAGTTCGCTTTAATGCATATTATTCTGCATATTTTGTGTATCGGTCTTGCATTCTGGGTATTACAGGGAATAAGGATTGAAAATTTATTTAATAAAGGTGAGGTCGGACGAATTCGCCTGGTGCTTATCATGCTGAGTGTCTTATTAGGAACAGCGATGAGCAACTTTATCATGGACATCTTTAGATATACACAGGAAGCAGCGCTCATGTTCAGCTAATTGCTTTACAAGTGATACCTAAACACCGTATTATTATAATGAATGGTATAGAGAAATATGGAGTGAGAAGATGGATAAAATCATTGTAAAGGGCGGACAAAAGCTGTCTGGCTCTGTTGAGATTGAAGGAGCCAAAAATGCAGTCTTGCCAATTCTGGCAGCATCGCTGCTGGCTGGCGAAGGACGCTCAATAATTAAAAATGTACCCGAATTATCAGATGTAAATACATTAACAAAATTAATTACTACGCTCGGTGCAGAAGCATCGGCTGAAAAAAATAGTGTTGTTATCGATGCGAGCGGAGAATTGAATTGTATCGCACCATATGAATTAGTTAGTAAAATGCGTGCAAGCATGCTTGTCATGGGTCCATTATTAAGCCGTTACGGCTACTGTAATATTGCTATGCCGGGAGGCTGTGCAATCGGTTCACGTCCGATTGAGCAGCACATTAAAGGTCTTGAAAAAATGGGTGTATCTTTCGAACAGGCTGCAGGCTATATAGAAGGTAAAATTGACGGCCGTCTTCAGGGCACTAAAATTCATATGGATTTCCCAAGTGTCGGCGCGACTCAGAACTTAATGATGGCAGCGAGTCTGGCTGAAGGTACAACGCACATTGAAAACGCTGCGATGGAACCTGAAATTACGGATCTTGCGAACTACATTAATTCAATGGGCGGCCGTGTGATTGGTGCAGGTACGGGTCATCTTAAAATTATCGGTGTGGAGAAGCTGCATGGTTCAGAACACACTGTAATTCCGGACCGTATCGAAGCAGGAACATTCATGATTGCCGGTGCGATTACACGCAGTGAAATTCTTTTGAAGAATGTTGTTATTGAACATTTATCTGCAGTGGTATCAAAGCTTGAAGAAGTTGGTATACGCTTTGTCGAAGAAGGCAATGATGTGAGAGTAATTCCTGCAGAGGAATATAAACCGACTGATCTTAAAACAATGCCGCATCCGGGATTCCCGACAGATATGCAAAGTCAGATGATGGCGCTCTTGACGACGATCGAGGGAACGAGTATCGTTACTGAAACAATATTCGAGAACCGTTTTATGCACGTGAGAGAATTTTCAGCGATGAATGCTAATATCTCACTCGAAGATAATCACGCGGTCATCCGCGGCGGCAACCAGCTTTATGGAGCGACTGTACGTGCGTCAGATTTAAGAGCCGGCGCAGCTTTAGTACTTGCAGGCCTTGCAGCAGAAGGTTATACTTCTGTAACTGAACTTCAGCATCTGGACCGCGGTTACGTGCGCTTCCATGAAAAACTGAAAGCACTTGGTGCAGATATTGAACGCGTGAACGACAGCGCTTCTGATAAGCATTTGGTGACATCAAAGTAAAGGGGTAATACTATGGCAGAACAACAACAGAAAATCGTTCACCGTAGGTTCCCATTGTTGGTTAGAATTCTACTGTTTTTCTACGTCGCAATCGTCCTCGTCTTTTTAGGACTGATGATTGGCTTCGGCATACTGGATAATCCATTTGGAGTATTCCGTATTGAAACGTGGGAACATATCATTAACTTAACTAGGGGTTGACGACAGACATGCTGACATATGATCAGATCAAAGCAATAATTCCGCACCGCCCGCCGTTCCTTCTTATAGACAGAATTACAGAAGTAGAACCGGGTAAGAGCTGTAAAGGTATAAAACAAGTATCGGGGAACGAACCGTTTTTTGAAGGGCACTTCCCGGATTACGCTGTTATGCCCGGAGTACTGATAGTAGAATCACTTGCGCAGGTAGGTGCTGTTGCGCTGCTGCAGCAGGAAGAATTTAAAGGGAAGCTCGCGTTCTTTGCCGGTATTGATAAATGCCGATTCAAAAAGCAGGTAACACCGGGTGACACTTTGGAGCTTTCAGTAGAAATTACTAAACTCCGCGGACCGATAGGCAAAGGCTGGGCAGTTGCAACTGTCGATGGACAGGTTGCGTGTCAGTGCGAAATAACATTTGCCATTTCAGATATTAAAACTGGCGAAAAATAAAAAAGAACCGTCCGAAAATCTTAAACTAAGATTTTTGAACGGTTTTTATTTTTTTACTCTTCTTCTTTTTTGAAATCTTCTTTTGATTCCATGCGGGAGTTAAATTCATTAATCAGAGATTTGCTTTCGTAGCCTTCTTCAACAAGGAACTCGAGCAGCTCTTCTGCATAGTTCGGACCGTGAACGATAATAGCTCCTTTAAAAACAACTGAGATCATATCATCCATCTGATTGATGTCCATTACCTTGGCAGAGAATTTAGCAGGCGCATTGGACGGCCGTGTAATAGTGACCATCATTTCCAGCTGCTGTCCTTTCAGCTTTTCTAAAATTGAAGTTAAATCCCCGTCGGTTACAATTTCAATAATCCACGGATTGTCTCCGTATTCCATATTAATAATAACGCCGTCTTTCACTTCAGGAACGATAAAGTTCTGATCCTGAATAATCTTCATATCTATCACTTTAAACGACTTCATAATTACTGACCCCTTTTTAACAAAGTACAAAATTAGTTTATTTGCAGTGCAAAATAACCGGTAATAATAAAACTGATTAATTTAAAGTATGTATTTCTAATTATTGTATTATATATCACACTGAAAAGAAATTATTGTCTTTTGCAGAATATTTATACAACCCTTACATTGTAATTAGGAAGGGGGGTGATAAAGAATGATGAACAAAGTATTGCTTGTTGGCGAACTTATCAGCAATAATGTTATTGCAAAAAATGCGCAGGGGAGTGTGAATGCATTTATCATTGCAACAATTCGCGCACCAAAGGATACAAGGAGGGATAAGGAAGTCCACTTCCTCTACTGTAAAGCTTTTGGGAAAAGTATTCCGGGTGTGCTTGACGAAACGAAAGCCGGCGATATTTTATGTGTCAGCGGACAGCTCGCAACCACATCATTTACTAAAAAAGACGGATCCAGAGAATACCGCATGGAAATATGGGCAGAGAGCATAAAACATGTACCGGATAAAATTCAGGAACGTACTGACATATCCAATCCGTCCCGCTTAATTGAACAGGCAGTACATCATTATAATATCAATGAATCACTTGGCGAAAAGTATGTACATACACTCAGCCAGGAAAAAACAGAACAGCAGACTGAAAAAGAAAAGCATATTGAAATGATTTCAAGTATTGTAGATGAAAACAAAAACGACAAAAACAAGCCTGCACCGGACGATAATAAAGAAAAAATATTAGCCTGATAGATAACATTACCCACTTGAACTGTGTTCTACACTCATTCATTTCTCACACACACATGCATACTGATGACCAGCTGCGGTTAATCAGTATGCTTTTAAATGTTTAAAGAAATAGATTCTTTACAGCCGTTACTGTTATGTTACAAATGACAGACTAGTCAGTCGGATTTCATTGGATATTCCCCCTTTACATAAACTTTACAAAGGCTGATTTGATAACGTTCCGTATGTTTTCTTAAAAACAGCTGTAAAGTATGTCATCATTGATATAGAGAATATGTAATATAATTCGTCATTCAGAAATGAGTTTGTAACAAACTTGTAAAGTAACGGCTGACTTATTATATGTCTGTAACCTATGAAACATAATTATCCTCTATAATATGAAATAGTTAAAAAAACGACAACGACGAAACAAGTCGGAAAATATATTAACAAATTATTTTTGGAGGAATTACATTTATGAAGAAAGTAATAGCTTTAGGTGCAGCAGTCGCTGTATCAACAACGATTGCATACAGTGCAGAAGCAGCATCTCATACAGTAGAATCAGGAGACTCACTTTGGGCTCTTGCTGAAGAAAATAACGTAACTATTGAATCAATTAAAAAAGAAAATAAATTAACTTCTGATATTATCGTTCCAGGTCAGATTATTGAAATCGACAGCGAGAAAGAAGAAAAAGAAGAAGTTAAAGAAGATAAAAAAGAAACAGAAGTTTACACAATCGAAGCAGGCGATACGTTATTTGAAATCGCAGTTGAATTTGATGTAACTGTTGCAGACCTTAAAGAGTGGAACAACTTATCATCAGATATTATTTTTGCAGGTAAAGAATTAATCGTTTCAGGTGACGCGGTACAAGCTGCAGCACCAGTTGAAGAAGCACCGGCAGTTGAAGAAACACCAGCAGAAGAAACTCCGGCAGCTCCTGCACAGGAACAAACATACGAAGAGCCTGCTCAAACTGAAAACACAGACACTAGCTATAACAATGAGCCTGCACAGCAGGAGCCTGTTCAACAGGAACCTGTACAGCAGCCAGCTCCGCAGACACAAAATGTCAGCACAAGCTCTAACTCTAACAGCGGCTTAAACTGGGGTGCTTTAGCAGCATGTGAATCAGGCGGCAATGCCAGCGTAGTAAGTTCAAATGGTTTATACCACGGTCTTTACCAGTTTGACGCTCAAACTTGGCAGTCAATGGGCGGTTCTGGTGTAGCTTCAGACGCTTCAGCAGCTGAACAGACTCAAAGAGCACAGCAGTTATATGATTCAAGAGGTTCACAGCCTTGGCCTGTATGCGGTGCGAGACTGTAATATAAAAAATATTTTTAAAGATCAGGACAATCGTTCTGGTCTTTTTTTATGTCTGAAATAAATATGGTAAAATTGAACTGAATACTAAGGAGGGATTGCCGATGCTCAGTCTTAATAATGTATCAAAACATTTCGGGAAAGTACGCGCTGCTGAAAATCTTTCTTTTACATTGGAAAAAGGTGAAGTTTTTGGTTTTATCGGGCCGAATGGTGCAGGTAAATCGACGACCATACGAATGATTATCGGAGCATTGAAACCGACGCAGGGAGAAATTCTGTACGACGGTAAAAATATAAAGAAGAATAAAAAATACATTGAAAATATTGCTTACGTCCCGGGAGACGTTAATCTGTGGGGTAATTTAACGGGTGAAGAAGTCATTAATTTTATGATGAAGACACGCGGTTATAAAAATGACGATGAAAAAATACGTCTCATCGACAAATTTAAACTCGACGGCAGTAAGAAATGCAAGACGTACTCGAAAGGGAACAGACAAAAAGTTGCGCTGATTTGTGCATTTCTAAGTAACGCAGAGCTTTTAATATTTGATGAACCGACAACAGGACTCGATCCGTTAATGGAACGTGTATTTCATGAAGAAGTAATACGGGCGAAGTCGGCAGGTAAAACGATTCTGCTGTCGAGCCATATATTATCGGAAGTGGAGAAACTGGCTGACCGTATTGCGATTATTAGAAACGGTGAAATTATAGAGTCTGGAAGTATGAAAGAACTGCGGCATATTACGAGAATGGAATATATTATTGAGACCGATGATGATATTACCGCACTCAAACACCGCAGTTTCGTCCATGAATTTTCTGAGTCGCCTGACGGGTATCATCTGTTTATCGATAATGATAAAATTCCAGAATTTCTGAAGTATTTAAAATTGTATAACCTGAAAAATTTAACGACCGCACCGCCGCGGCTGGAAGATATTTTCATGCGCTATTACGAGGGCACTAAATGACTTATTTTAAATTACTGATGAAAAACCTGAGACTGAAATCAGCACTCTGGATATTTGCACTGTGCGGTTTGTCGATATCGATACCGCCGGTATTTAACGGATTGTACAGTACGGCGGCGGAGCAGGAAGGCATGAAAATGACTGTCGATAATCCTGCGATGGTTGCGCTGATTGGGCCGGTGCCGGGAGGAGAGTATACATCAGCTGTTATGTTCGGTCATCAGATGCTGATGTTTATGGCGTTGTTTCATGGGCTGTTCGGTATTTTAATTGCGAACGGTATTGCCCGGAAAGCTGAAGAGTCAGGGTTAACAGAGTATGTTCTCAGTGCCGGTATCGGCAAGAAGAAGATTGTTACAGCTCAGCTGATGAGCGGTTTTATAATTAATGCACTCGTTTTTATTATCTTATTCGGCGGCTTGAGCATCTATGATATCGAAGGTTTATCGGTTGCGGGGAATTTATACTATGCACTTGGACTGGCACTGTTTGGTCTGCTGTTTTTCATTATGACACTGGTGCTTGGAAATTTATTTGACAGTGGAGATATGACATTTGGCATCGCTCTGTCACTGCTGATTGTCTTTTATTTATACCGCGCGGTGACAGATGTTGCGAATACAGCGTACTCGGTGATCTCACCGTATCACTGGCTGTCACGGATTGAAGTATACGGAGATAATGCCGGAATATGGCTGCTGCCGTTTACTGCGATTTTAATTTTGATAATATTCAGCTACGTATTATTTTTAAAAAGGGATATTGGAGACAGCTATATAAAAATCGGCAAGAAAAAGAATTTGAGAAAAATCTACAGCTATCCAAAATTAGCATTTATTAATATGAGAGTAATGATAATCAGCTGGCTTATCGGTCTATTCGCTGCCGGTCTGTCGTACGGATCGATATTTGGTGATTTGGAAAGTCTGATTGGAGAAAATGATATGCTCCGGGAGTCTCTTGGAAGCAATGATGCCGCAGCGTTCTTTATCGGTATGCTGCTCGTTATTTCAGCGCTGATAGCGGCGGTGCCTGCTCTGATGATTAACGGGCGCATGCTTAATGAAGAAAAGAACGGCCGTCTTGAAGTGATTATCGCCGGTACGCTGAACAAAAAAGTGTCCCGGACAAAAGTTTTTATAACGCATTATCTGTACGGAATTGCTGCCGGAATTTCAGCGTTTCTCTTCACCATACTCGGCATGTATCTCGCGAGTATGAATGTCGATGATTTAAGTATTACGATTAAGGACTATGTACTTTCTGCTGTGAATTACAGTGCGGGAATTATATTTATTACAGGAGTATCTGCACTTTTTGCGGGTATTTCAAAAAAACTTCATCTTACAGCATGGCTCTACGCTGCTTATATATTCTTTGCGAATTATTTCGGCGTACTGATCAATATCGATGAAGTGTATTTAATGCTTAGTCCATTTTATTATTTAAGCGATATGCCTTATGAAAGTATGGATATTAAAGCAGTCATAATCATTGCCGGTCTTGGAATTATGCTTGCAGTGATTGGAGCGGCTGTGTTTAAGCGCCGCAACCTGCTTTGATGCTTAAAAGAATTGTGGTACGCTTGTGTCAATAAAAAGAATAAAACCCACTGGGGGCGCCGATACGGCTGAGATAGCGAATGCTTGTCCCTTTTCACCTGATCCAGGTCATGCTGGCGTAGGGAAGTGCTGATGATTACAGAAAAACTCTCTTAATCTACTCTGCCCACTTCGCCTCGGAAGTGGGCTTTTATTATAGGAGGACATATATAATGGGAAAATTACCAATTGGCTTAACTGTTGCAGGCACTGATCCGACAGGCGGTGCGGGAATACTCGCAGATCTTAAGGCAATGCATTCACGGGGCGTTTACGGGATGGCAGCGGTGACATCACTGACGGCGCAGAATACACTCGGAGTGCAGGATGTTTACAACGTGCCGGCGGATTTTATCGACAAAGAACTGAACAGTATATTTTCAGATGAAGTGCCGCATGCGATGAAGACCGGAATGGTTGCCGAGGCGGATATGATGACTGTGATCGCGGACTACATCAGGAAATATAATATTCCTTACGTAATGGATCCGGTAATGATTGCAACGAGCGGGGACCGGCTGATGACGGACACATCGATGTCGACGCTGGTTGATACACTGATTCCACTGGCAACGATAGTGACGCCGAATCTGCATGAGGCAGAAGCAATTACAAATACGACCATCCGGACAGAAGAAGATATTCACCGGGCTCTGAAAATATTCGCTGATGATATGGGTGCAAAGAGCGTCATTATTAAAGGCGGTCATTTGTCAGGTGATGCGACCGATTATTTTTATGATGGTCAAAACATTTCAACATTAACTGCAGCGCGTATTGATACGGATCAGACTCACGGTACGGGCTGTACGTTTTCGGCAGTCTTAACTGCGGAGCTTGCGAAAGGCCGGACGATTGAAGAAGCATTCAAAACGAGTAAAGCCTATATTACCAATGCGATACAAAATTCACCGGGAATCGGCAAAGGCAGCGGACCGGTGAACCATTTCAGTTATAAAGGGGAGTAATTCAAATGATAGAACAGTTAAGAAATGACGTGCCGCTCGTTGTGTGTATTACGAATGATGTCGTGAAGCCGTTTACTGCGAACAGTCTCTTAGCACTCGGTGCATCTCCGATTATGAGCGGTGAGAAAAGTGAAGCGGCGGATATTTTAAAACATGCAGGCGCACTGCTGTTAAACATCGGCACATGCTCGGAAGATAAGGTTCTGCTGTATGAAACGATGGCAAACTACGCTAATCAGTATAATATTCCCGTGGTACTGGATCCGGTAGGCTACGGCGCTTCGGCTTTTCGCAGAAATTTAACTGATAAACTGCTGAGTGATTATGATATTGCGCTGGTTAAAGGGAATGCCGGGGAAATCCATGCATTAAGCGGCCGTGAAGCTGCGTCTAAGGGTGTTGATTCCATTATTGAAGGAAATACCCTTGATATTGCCGAAGCGGCACATGGAGCATTAAACGTGCCTGTACTGGTCACCGGCGAAACGGATGCGTTTGTAAACGGTGAAGAGAGGATAGTAATGCACAACGGTCATCATTATCAGGAAAAAATTACAGGATCAGGCTGTGTGCTCGGGGCAATAGCAGCAGCCTTCTTAGCAGTTAAAAATAATAAGGAAAGTGTCATCAACGCAGTAAGCCTGTATAATATAGCGGCTGAAAAAGCGGCAGCATCAGCAGGCGGACCGGGGACATTTGCGGTTCAGCTAATCGATGAAATTTACAATTTTAAAAATGATGACTACACTGCGAAAAGAGTGGACTATTAATGAATAAAGAAATACTGAGATTATATCTGATTGCGAGTTCCAGCAGTTTTAAACATCCGCTTCAGGATTTAAAAACAGCATTCAAGTCAGGTGTGACCTGTTTTCAGCTCCGGGAAAAGGGCACTGCTATTAAAACGGGTGAAGACCTTAAAGATTTTGCACTGGAAATTAAGGCGCTGTGCAGAAAATACGATGTGGCGTTTATTATTAACGACGATGTAAAACTGGCTGAAGAAATTGAAGCGGATGGCATTCATATCGGTCAGGATGATATGGAACCTGCTATGCTGCCCGCATACTTTAACGATAAGATTATCGGTTTATC
>CANRKV010000001.1 GCA_947631305.1 uncultured Jeotgalicoccus sp. | reverse complement strand
GCTGCACCCTGATACGGATCTACAGCTGACGGGTGATTATGCGATTCCACTTTAAACACAATTGCCTGATTATCACCGATATCCACAACACCCGCGCCTTCGCCGGGTCCCATTAAAACATGCTCGCCCTCAGTCGGGAACTGTTTTAAAAATGGTTTTGAGTGTTTGTAAGAACAATGTTCACTCCACATTGCAGAAAAAATACCAGTTTCAGTGTAGTTGGGCTCTCTGCCTAAAATCTCATTAATTTTATCGAATTCCGAATCTGTTAAGCCCATTTCTGCATAAAGTTTCTGTTCTTTAATTTCCTGGTTTGTCGGTTCATTGAATTTCATCTTTAATTTCCTCCAGCTTATTGTAGAATTTAGTATTCGCTTCAATCAGTGACTCAGTGTGATAACGGTAAAATATTATTCTGTTTCTTTTTCAAAATTCGTTTTCAATTTTTCAAGTTCAGCTTCGATATCATCAGTTAAAATTGTAACGTGCCCCATTTTCCTCGCGGGTTTGCGGTCTGATTTACCGTACAAATGAACATTCCATTCGGAATAATCAAACAATTCAAGGTCCAATCGGTCCAAATCTTCTCCGAGCAGGTTCATCATAATTGCATCTTTGTGCTGATAAACTTCCGGTAAAGGCTGGTCTGTCACGCTTAAAATATGTGCATCAAACTGGCTGATATTACATGCCTCAATTGTGTAATGTGCTGAATTATGAGGACGCGGTGCAATTTCATTTACATACAGTTCTCCGTTCTGATCTATAAAGAATTCGATTGTAAATACTCCGACGAACAGCATCGCTTCCATAATTTTATCCGCTTCAGCTTTCGCTTTTTCAAAATAATCGACTCTCGCCGGTGCGATTGTCCGGTATAAAACCTGATCTCGGTGAAGATTTTCCTGCAGCGGGAAATATATTATCTCTCCACTTGCACTGCGTGCTGCAGTCAATGATACTTCTCTCGCTAAATCTATATATTTTTCAACGATAAATGCTGTATCTTCAAATGGTATATTTTCATTTAATAATTCCTGTTCAGAACCGATGTAATACTGGCCTTTGCCATCGTAACCGCCTGTTGTCGTCTTTACAATTAACGGGTATGAATGTTTTTCGGCAAATGCTTTTACATCTTCTTCAGATGAAATATTTTCAAATGGCACGATACTCGCACCTGACTCTTTAATTGCATTTTTCTCAGTCGTGCGGTTTTGCAGTGTCAGTACCGTTTCTGCACCCTGCGGCACGTAATAATCAGAAACGAGGTTTCTTAAAATATGTGCATCAATATTTTCAAATTCGTATGTGACAACATCTGACATATCACTTAATTTAATCAGTGCTTTTTCATCGCTGAAATCGGCATGAATAAAAGTGTGGCATACAGAACGTGCCGGAGCATCTGCCGACGGATCAAGCACCGCAACTTTGTACCCCATTCTCTGAGCACTCTGTGCGAGCATTTTCCCAAGCTGTCCGCCGCCGATAATACCAATTACAGCTGCAGGATATAAACGTTTACTTAAGGTCATTTTGCATATCCTCAACTTTCTTCTCGAGACTTTTCGTGTATTCTCCCAGTTTAGTGAAAACTTCAGAGTCCGATATACCAATCATTCTTGCCGCCATCAGTCCTGCATTTTTAGCCCCCGGAACGCCGATTGCCTGTGTGGCCACTGGAATTCCTCCGGGCATTTGCACGATGGATAATAACGAATCCATGCCTTTTAGCGATTTTGATTCTATCGGTACACCGATTACAGGTGCGTGTGTTAATGAAGCAATCATGCCCGGCAGATGCGCTGCACCGCCGGCGCCGGCAATAATAATACTGATGCCGTCTGCTGTCGCATTTTTTGCATACTCAACCATCATTTCGGGTGTGCGGTGTGCACTGACTACTTTCGTTTCATAGCGTATTCCGAAAAAATCCAGCATTTCAGCACTGTGTTTCATCGTTTCCCAGTCTGATGAACTGCCCATAATAATACCCACTGTCATCTTATATGCACTCCTATTTAACGAACATTAGTTATAATATTAATTATAATGTGCGTATTTTAAATGTCAATACTTAAATTTTTATGTTTATTGTCCGTTTTTTCTCTATATTATGCCTAAATACACAAAAAACCGGGCAGCTGCCCGGTTTTAATTTTTATATTCCTCATTATTAATGTCAGTAATAAACATATGACCCGGAGCATGGCTGATTAAAATTTCAGGCTTTGCATTCAGTACAACATTTTGCGGTGTTACTCCGCATGCCCAAAACACCGGAACTTCATCCGGTCCAATGTCGATTCTCTCTCCATAATCAGGTTCATCGATATTATTTATACCGATTTGTTCCGGATTTCCGACATGCACAGGACCCCCGTGCATGTTGGGAAATTCATTTGTAATACTGATTACCTGATCTACAAGATCTTTCTTAAACGGCCGCATCGACACGACCGTCTCTCCGGAAAAGATTCCTGCAGGTACAGTTTCAATATTAGTTTTATACATAGCAACGTTACGCCCTTCATCAATATGCTTAATATTAATGCCGGCATCTAAAATTGCCTGTTCAAATGTAAAGCTGCAGCCGATTAAAAACGTGACGAAATCATCACGCCAGTAATCTTTAATATCGCTGACAGTTTCAGTCAGCTCACCGTTTTGATAAATATTGTAAAGCGGAATATCAGTACGGATGTCGGAATTTTTCGCATATCTGCTGACAAACTCTCCCGCTTCAAGTACTTCGATAATCGGTACGGGCTTATTATTACGCATCGCAAATAACAGAAAATCGAATGCATATTTTTTTGGCAGAATTGCTAAGTTTGCCTGTACTTTATCGCCTGAAATACCGGAAGTCGGTCCGGTATGTTCACCAGTTCTGATTGCTATTCTGATATTTTCAGTATTCATTTAATCACCTATCCATTCCACAAGTCTGCAAGACCCTGCAACGACAGAAATCCTGCAATTAATGTAACGATTACTGCGATAACACCGAATACTATCATCCATGTCGGATGGTGGTAGTTTCCAACAATACTCTTCTTGCGTGAAGCAAGCAGTATTGCTCCGAGCGTAAGCGGTAAAATCAGTCCGTTGAATGAACCTGCCAGAATAAGCAGTGTTACCGGACGCCCGACAAACAGGAAAATCAATGTTGATGTCGCAATAAAGACGACGATGACGATATTGTTATAACGGTCAAACACCGAATTAAATGAGCGCATAAAGCTCGCACTTGTATATGCTGCACCGATTACAGAAGATAATGCTGCTGCAAGCAGCACAACACCGAATATTTTCATACCGATATCACCAAGCGCAAATTCGAATACTGATGCCGGCGGGTTTTCTTCTGACAATACTGCACCTTGACTCAGTACACCAAGTACGGCAAGGAACAGAAGTACGCGCATGACACCCGTCGTTAAAATTCCCCAGTTGGCAGCGTGGCTGACAAAACGCAGGTTCTTCTCTCCCGTCATGCCCGCTTCGATTAAACGGTGGGCACCAGCGAAAGTAATGTAACCTCCGACTGTTCCCCCAACCAATGTAATAATCGGCAGAAGCATTGCTATTGGATCTTCCGGCATAATCGCTCTTTTCGCCGCTTCAGCAACCGGCGGCTCTGAAATAATCATTACATAAGTAACGATACCAATCATCAGCACACCTAAGACCTGTGTCACGATATCCATAACGGCGCGGCCGTTTTTAATTAAAAATATAATAATTGCAAAGATACCTGTAATTGCGGCACCTATTCTTACATCCCAGCCGAATATCGCATTAAAACCAAGTCCGGCACCGGCGACGTTACCGATGTTAAATGCAAAACCACCGATGACGATAAGTACTGCAACCAGTGAACCGAGTCCCGGAAACACTTCGTTCGCAACATCCTGTCCCCGTTTCCCGCTGACTGACAATACGCGCCATATATTGAGCTGCGCCCCGATATCGATAACGATAGAAGCTAAAATTGCAAAGGCGAAACTCGCCATAAACTGCTGTGTAAATACTGTTGTCTGTGTTAAAAATGCAGGCCCGATTGACGATGTTGCCATCAGGAACACTGCACCGAACAGCAGTCTGCGCTGCGCGGCTGTAATCTTCGGTTTGTTCTCCATATTTGCACCCCTTAATTATAACGTTTCGATAGCAATCCCTTTCTCTTCCAGCTGCCGTCTGATTTCTTTAACAAATTCCAATGCTTTTTCCCCATCACCATGGACACATATGCTGTCCGCCTGAATTTCCACATCTTTACCGTTGATACTTTCTACTTTACCTTCGGTAATCATGCGGACAACCCGTTCTGTAGCAAGGTTGCTGTCGGTAATCATTGCACCATTTTGACTTCGTGATACGAGCGTGCCATCATCTTCATAAGCACGGTCTGCAAACACTTCATTAATCACATCAAGACCGAGAGCTTTACCGGCTTTAACTAAGTTATTATTAGCCAGTCCCATCAGTTTTAAATTCGGATTAAAATCCTTAACTGCCTGTGCGATAACACGCGCTAGATTTTCATTCTTAAATGTTGCGTTGTAAAGTGCACCATGCGGTTTAACATGGTTAAGTTTAAGACCGTATGTCCGGGCAATACCATCCAATGCAGACAGCTGATAAAGCATAATTGCATGGACCTCATCATCAGACAGTTCCATATAACGGCGTCCGAATCCCATTAAATCCGGAAATCCGGGATGTGCACCAAGTCCTGTTGAACCGGACTCTTTAATTCGTTTAACCGTTTCAATCATGACACCCGGATCACTCGCGTGAAACCCGCATGCTACGTTTGCCGATGAGATCAGCGGAATAATTTCAGCGTCACTGCCTACTTTATAGTTTCCGTAACTCTCTCCAAGGTCCGCATTTAAATCAATCGTTAATTTACTCAATTAAATCATCCTTTACTCAATAATATTTTCTGTATGAATAAACTTAATATCGTAATCATTTTCTAAAACTTTCGGATGTCCCGTCAGGTAATGCTGAAAATCTAAATTCGTCTTTATCGGTTCGATAACAGTTTCACCGAGGACGAGCTTCAGTTTGAATAATGCATCCTTACGGTTGTCAGCTTTAACGATAATTTTAGCAATCATCGAGTCGTAATAAGGCGGGATGGAATAACCATTGTAAATATGCGTGTCCACGCGGACATTTCTTCCGAGACCGAAATGTACTTTATCAATTTTACCGGGAGACGGCATAAACCGGTTATCCGGATCTTCCGCATTAATGCGGGCTTCAATTGCATGGCCTGAAAGCTTCACTTCATCCTGTGTAATGCCGATATCATTATTAAATGCCACGTTAATCTGTGCTTTGATAATATCGATGCCCGTCACTTCTTCTGAAACTGTATGTTCCACCTGCACACGCGTGTTCATCTCGATAAAATAAAATCTTTTTTCTGCTGCGACATATAAGTATTCAATCGTTCCTGCACCGCGGTAATTCAGCCTGGCAATCGCCTCACGCGTCGTTTCCGTAATGTCAGCACGCTCCGACTCACTGAGAATTGTCGCCGGCGCCTCTTCCAGCAGTTTTTGATTATTTCTTTGAATTGAGCAGTCCCGCTCAAATAAATGTATTGCGTCGCCCTTACCGTCACCGATAACCTGAATTTCAATATGACGCGCTTTCGGGATATATTTTTCGATGTACAGACGATCATCATTAAAAGAACTTTTCGCTTCTTTTTTTGCTTCGTCATATAACTTGTCGACGTCTTCATCGCTGTGTGCAAAACGCATTCCTTTACCGCCCCCGCCTGAAACGGCTTTAATGACGATTGGATAAGTAATTTCCCCAGCGAGTTTTTTCACTTCATCTTTTGACTTCACGATGCCGTCACTGCCCGGAATAACCGGTACGCCTGCTTCTTCCATTGTCTGGCGCGCCATGGATTTGTCGCCCATCTTTTCCATAGTTTCAGGCGCCGGTCCGATGAATATCAAACCGAGCTCTTCAGTCCGTTTAGCAAATTCAGGTGTTTCCGATAAAAACCCGTATCCCGGATGAACAGCATCTGCTTTAGCCATTAGTGCTGCCTGTAAAATGTTATCAATATTTAAATAGCTTTCGGCACTCTTCGGTCCGCCGATACAGTAAGCCTCGTCTGCCAGTGCAACATGAAGGCTGTCCCTGTCGCCGCTCGAATAAACCGCAACACTCGTGATATTCATCTCTTTTAAAGTACGGATAATTCTTACCGCGATTTCACCGCGGTTCGCAATTAAAACCTTCTTCATTGCTACGCCTCCTCCGGACGTACACGGATTAATACGTCGCCGAATTCCACAGCATCTCCATTTGCCACTGTAATTTCTTCAACTGCACCTGCCACGTCGCTTTTTACATCATTGAACACTTTCATCGCTTCGATAAAACCGACCTGGTCGCCCTTGGCGATTTTGTCTCCCACTGAAACAAATGTCTCTTCGCTGTTTTCATCTTTCTGATTATAAAATGTGCCGATTTGTCCCGCTGTTATTTCAACCAGTCCTGAAGATGCTTCATTCTGTACAGCCGCTGGAGCAGAGCCGGCCTGTGACACAGGCTCCGCTGAAACTGCTGTACCTTTCTGCTCGATATGAATATGTGTATCATCATCCGAGATGCTGAGTACTGCCAAATCTTCTTCTTTTAATAATTTAACCAGTTTTTTAATCTCTTTAAAATCCATCGTCTTATCCCTCCATTAATTGCACGATACTTAATGCATCCCGGCGTCTTGTCAATCCAAATTTCACCGATGTTTCAATATAGGTACCGTCTGTTAAAGCTCTGAGGCTGTCTTTATACAGCTGAGCTGCTTCTTCAACGCTGATTTCTTTAAATGTTACTGTCTCACCCGGTTTCTTCTGGGCAATTTTAGGAAGGTCCACTTTCGCAACAGTGCCGATTTTTTTATAACCGCCTGCAGTCTGTCTGTCAGCGAGTAAAATAATCGGCTGTCCGTTTTTAGGTACCTGAATGCTGCCGAACTGCGTCGGTTCGCTTAAAATGTCATTATCGTCCGCTGCTTCAACCACCGCACCGTCAAGACGGCAGCCCATCCGGTCACTGTCTTTCGTTACAGTATATTCATTGGTTGTGAATATTTTTTTATTTTCAGCATCAAATCTGTCATGCTGCTGGCCCGGAATAAAACGTATTTCATTGCCTTCATCCAGTTCCTTAGTTGTTTTACTGAAATGATGCTCGACCGTTTTTTCTTTAACCGGTAAAATATCTCCGGCTTTAAGCACTCTTCCTTTAAAGCCGCCCATGCTGCTTCTCGTATGCGTTGCATAGCTCCCGAGTTCTTTCGGCAGATCCAGTCCGCCGCTGAAAGCTGCATATGTACGGGCACCTTTTACAACACCCCCGAATTTCACCACGTCACCTTTAACAAGGTCCACAGCAGCACCGGTATCAAATGGCTGATTATTGATTGTCAGTTCCATATCCGCGCCTGAGGAGGCCATACTCGTACTGTGCAGCACTTCAAAAGTCACACCATATAATGTCATTTCAAGAACGGCACAGTCATAGTCATTACCGAGCAGCGCATTCGCAAGGTAACAGCTTTCATAATCCATTGCGCCGGCAGGTGTGAAGCCGTAAGATTCATAACCGTAACGGCCGAGGTCCTGCACCGTCGTAAACAATCCCGGATTTATTATTTTAAGCGCCATCTTCTTCACCTCTGTATTCAGTTTCGACTGTATATTCACCTTTATCGTATGCCTCTTTTATCCAGGCATATTCTTCTTCATCAATTGCCGTATAAATAATTCTGTCACCGGCTTCATACAGAATCGCATCTTCCCGTGCGCTGTCGTATAAAGGAACCGGTGTTCTTCCGAGGAGATTCCATCCTCCCGGGGAATCAAATGGATACATGCCGGTCTGCTGTCCGCCGATACCGACGGAGCCTGCAGGAATATTAGTTCGCGGCGAATCCAGTCTCGCTTTAAACAGTTTTTCGTTAAGTCCTCCGAGGAAAGGAAATCCCGGCATAAATCCGAGCATGTAGACAAGATACTCTGTGTCGCTGTGCGTATGGATTACCTCTTCCGGTGTTAGACCGTTTTCTTTAAAACGTTCGATATCCGGCCCAAATTCTCCACCGTAGCACACCGGTATTTTAACGACTTTATATGCATATTCCATGTCTTCCAGTTCAGTCAAATCCAGCGTTTTTAAAGCTGCTGTTATTTTTTTGGAATCTGCTTTAAGCACATCGAAGTAAATAATCAGACTCGTATAAGACAAAACGATATCAGTAATACCTTCTAATTCAAGCTGTGTTACAGCCGATTTCAGCTGCACAAGCTGCCTGTTAATTTTTTCATCAACTTCGCTGCCGAGATTAATCGTGAGTGCATCTTCTGCGTACTGTTTTACTTCCATTCCTGGTCTCCTCCCGGTTAATGCATAGAGATGCTAGTTACGTTCCAGTCTCTTCATATCTTTATTAAACTGTTTTTTAACAGCAGGTATTTTAAGTGCATAAAGTGCAAAACTCACTGCGGAATCAGTAAAGAGTTTTGCCGATATCGTCACTTCAGAACGGTCTTCCACCGGCACGATATTAAACATCGCTACTAATGTCCCCGCTGGAATTTCTAACTCCACTTCGATTCTTCTGTCCGCTCTGTACTGGACAATTTCAGCTTCAACAGCATCACCATTGTATTGAAGTATTCCTCTCGTGCCTGCCTCTCTCGAGCCTGGAGTGCTGTTTATGTACTCAATATCCGTTAGTTTTTCTATAGTATTTAATAGTTTTTCATCATTATTAATCGTACTGAATACCGTCTCCGGCGACATACTTATTTCATGATGATAAAAATATAATTGAAGCTCCATTTACAACACCCTGTTTCTAAAGTATTTTATTTACATTTCACTTTTCTTTGAAACCGTATACAGTTATGATTATAAACAACCACACGCCATCTTTCAATATCTGAAAATTCTTGATATAATTAATTACTTACATTAATTACGGGGTGAATCATGGTTATTATTACAGCTGAGAAAAACATGTCACAGGACGATGTCGTCGAACTTTACACTTCCGGAGATACTGAGCTTTATACTGATTACGATCAGCTTTACAGCAGCATTTTAAATTCTGATTACTGTATCAGTGTGATCGACGATAATCAGCTGATCGGTATTATCCGCTCAAGCGGCGACGGCAATCACAATCAGTATATTGCTGAGATTGTAATGCACGCAGGTCATCCTACTCCCGGCATCGGTTCAAAGCTGCTCGATGCATATTTAACAGAAGCAGCAGATGTCAGTAAAATTTACATACTTTCACATGAATATTACCGTACTTCTTTTTCGAGAACATGGCTGCAGTACAAAGGCTTTAAACTCATCGCAGAAAACGACAATATTATATTGTATCTGCTCGATCGGGAAATTAAATATTAGCTTTTGACTATAGAATATTGGAGTGATTTTAAATGATCAGCATTTATGAATTAAAACCAAAATTCCAGCAGATGCTTATGCCGCTCGTAAATCTTCTTCATAAAAATCATGTCACCCCGAATCAGGTGACAATATCAGCATGCCTATTATCAATTATTATAGGTGTGCTTTTTTATTTTAATTATGAATCATCCTGGATCTATGCCGTCATTCCAATATTCATGTTTGTCCGTATGGCGATGAACGCGATTGACGGGGTTCTTGCGAAAAAATTCAACTTACAAAGCCGTCTCGGAAAGTTTTTAAATGAACTGACAGATGTCATCAGTGATACTGCATTATTCATTCCTTTTTTACTCCTCACTCAAACCTTTCCGGCGAGTGTAATTATTTTTATTTCACTGTCAATTATTAGTGAAATGGCCGGAGTCCTGTCGGAAGTCACAGCTGGTGAACGGCACTATGACGGACCGATGGGAAAAAGCGACCGCGCATTTTTAATCGGTGCTGTTGCAGTATTGCTGCTGTTCAATATCCCGCTCGAGCCGTACTTACATATCGTGTTCACTATCGCCTCAGTATTAATAGCAGTTAATATTTATAAACGCGTACTCGGCGGACTGGAGGAATCACAATGAATATAAATTTACTGACAGACGAAGTACTTTACGTATTAATTGGAATTGTTGCCGTGCTGATAATTTCTACTATTATTACTAAAATAATGAAGCAGAAAAATAACAGCAGCGGACTGAAAGAAGTAGAAATGCGCATCCGCTCGTGGTGGTTAATGTTTATAATCTTTACATTCGCTCTCATTATTCATTCAACAATTTCACTTATCTTTATGGCGCTGCTCTGCTTCCTTGCTTTAAAAGAATATTTTTCGCTCATTCCGTTTAATCGGGCACACCGTCTTGTACTGTTCTGGGCGTATATGACGATTCCTATCCAGTTTTTATTAATATACTTAGGCTGGTACGGAATGTTTATCGTGTTCATTCCCGTCTACATGTTTCTGCTGATTCCTATTCAGGCAATTATCGTCGGGGAGACAAAAAACTTTCTCCGTTCCATCGCAACGGTTCAATGGGGAGTCATGCTCATGGTCTTCGGGCTGTCTCACTTAGCCTTTCTGCTCGTACTGCCGGGACGTGAAGAAAGCGTCGCCGGTGCGGGGCTTGTGCTGTTTTTAGTAGTCCTCACTCAGGCGAACGATGTGGCACAGTTCATATGGGGAAAAATGCTCGGCAAAAAGAAAATTATTCCGAAAGTATCACCGAATAAAACGTGGGCCGGATTTATCGGCGGCGTGCTGACAACGACTGTGCTCGCCGTTATTTTAGCTCCTTTAATTACGCCTTTCTCGCTCCTTGCGAGCATCATCGCCGGATTGTACATCGGCTTAACCGGTTTTATCGGTGACGTTAATATCTCTGCATTAAAACGTGATTTAAACATTAAAGATACTTCGGCAATAATTCCCGGACACGGCGGGATACTGGACCGTGTAGATTCGCTGACATATACTGCACCGCTGTTTTTCCACTTTACGAGATACTTCTACTTTTAGGTGATGATTATGAAAAATATACTGTTTGCTCTGTTAGTAAGACCAGTCATCTTATTTGTCTTAGGACTGAATATACGCGGCAGGAATAAGCTGCCGGATAAAGGCCCTTGTGTAATTATTGCAAACCATAACAGCCACCTTGATACACTTGTGCTGATGTCTTTATTCAGAGGAAAAAGCTTTGCAAAAGTACGTCCTGTTGCAGCCGGAGATTATTTTATGAAGAATAAGTTCCTTGCCTTCTTCTCGACAAAAGTGATGAACATTATTCCGATAGAACGGAAGATGACACGCGACTTCAGAGGAATGTTCAAACCTGTACTTGAAGCGCTGGACGATAATGGCATTATTATATTATTCCCTGAAGGATCCCGCGGCGAAGCAGAACAGCTGAGTAAATATAAAAGCGGCATATATTATCTGATGCGTGAAAAACCGGAAGTGCCAATAGTGCCGCTGTTTATACACGGGCTCGGTAAAGCACTGCCAAAAGGATCATTTGTTTTTGTGCCGTTTTTTGTTGATATATTTGTTGGGGATAAATTTTTCTATACCGACAACCGCAATGATTTTATGATTGAAATGAACGAACGTATGGATGCATTGCAGGAGGAAGGACAATTTAACGAATGGTAATGATGATTATTATATTTATATGGGGCCTGAGTGAAGCAACGTGGTTTTTTATCATTCCGGATGTTATTTTGTCGATGTATGCCCTCAAGACGAAGAAACTTAAATTTGTACTGTACGCGAATTTAGTCGCCGTAACCGGAGCAATGCTCGGCGGCATAATAATATTTATATGGAGCAGTTTTAATTCTGAGTATGTCGAAACAATGATGCTCAGCATTCCCGCTGTTCATGAATATATGATAGAACATGTTCATAACTCTATGGCAGACAGCACATTTACCGCACTGATTACCGGTCCCCTATTTGGCGTACCATATAAACTGTTTGCCTCAGCTGCACCAGAGTATACGGGAATCGTACTGTTTCTTGTATTTACAATTCCGGCAAGACTGCTGCGTTTTTTAGCAGTATCCGTAATCGCATATGTGTTGTCGCATTATATATTTAGGAAACTTTCCATGCGTGTGAAAATTATAATATGGCTTTGTGTGTGGATTATCGTTTACGTAATTTACTTCAGCATTCACAGTCCGTATTAAATTTTCGCTCCGCAAATAAATAACTTTAAGTTATGACTTTAAATAATAATGATAGATTTTACTTATTATTTAATAGTGATAAAATCAAATTAAGATAGATATCTAATTATTCAGTCATAAAATGATAAGGGGATGGTATTTATGGATATTAAAGAGGATGTTAAAAAACAGTTCGCGAGGAGTGCTGATTCTTACGTCAGCAGTAAAATACACCGTCTTGGCGGTGATTTGAATACGTTAATAGAAATGGCACAGGCTGAAAATTCGGACCTTGCACTCGATGCTGCAACAGGCGGCGGACATACAGCGAATGCGCTCGCTCCGCTTGTTAAGCAAGTAACTGCTCTCGACCTCACACCGGAAATGCTTGCCTCTGCAGAGAAATTCATTACGGACAACGGACATTCCAATGTAGAATTTGTTGAAGGTGATGCTGAGAACATGCCTTTTGACGATGAAACATTTGATATTGTTACATGCCGTATTGCACCCCACCACTTCCCAAATATTAAAGAATTTATAAAGGAAGTCTCCCGTGTACTTAAACCTGGCGGCCGTTTCCTTTTGAATGACAATGCAGCTCCTGAAAAAGATGAATTTGATTATTTCTATAATAAAATCGAAAAGCTGCGTGACTACAGTCATTTCCGCGCCTGGAAGAAAACAGAGTGGCTGCACATGCTTGAGATGGAAAACTTTGAAATCCATGAAATGCACCGTTTTGAGAAACACTTTGAATTTGAAGACTGGTGCACCCGCATGCATCTAACAGATGATGAGGTAGAAAATCTTACTGATATCATGCTGAAGGCCAGTGAAGATGTAAAACGGAAATTCCGAATCGAGGAGCAGGACAACCAAATTGAATCGTTCCAGGGAGAAGCTGTACTTTTAAGTGCTGTTAAACGATAAAAAACCGCTGTATCTCAGTTGAGATACAGCGGTTTTTAAATATATTAAATCAGATAATTTCCCAGTACACTGTTTACATCGTGCACCACGACAAATGCCTGATCGTCATTCGCTTTAATAAGTCGTTTCAGACGGTTAAGCTGTGATTTATTAATAACAACAAATAATATGTCTTTTTCTTCTTTTGAATAGTAGCCGTGTCCGTCTAATATCGTAACACCACGGTGTATTTTCGTATTGATTAAGTTCGCTAACAGATCCGGGTCTCTTGAAATAATAGTGACTGCTTTTTTCGGGTTCATACCTTCAATAATGAAGTCCATAACTTTCGTTGCGATGTATAATGCAATAACTGTTAAGAGTACCTGTTCAAGTGACATTACTGTCAGCCCGATTGTAATAACAATTAAATCGAAGAACAGCAGCGCATATGAAACATTGACGTCGAGAAATTTATTTGCCATTTTGGCAAGCAGTGTTGTCCCGGCTGTTGTTGAACCGATACGGATAATCAGACCGATACCCATTCCGATAAACAGCCCGCCGAATACTGTGTTAATTAAAATTTCATCTGTTTGTATATGCCAGGATTCCGTTATCCACAGGGCTAATGATGTCATTGGAATCGTGAATATTGTATAAAGCATTGAGCGTCTGCCTAAAAATTTAAAGCCGACGATAAGTATTATGAAGTTCATTATTAAGTTTGATAATGCTGTCGGTATTCCGTAAGCATAAAATAAAATAATCGAGAGACCGATGAAGCCGCCTTCACCGAGGTTTCCTGCAATCATAAAGCTGTTAACACCGATAGCGAATAGAAACGATCCTACGATGATGGTCAGAACGTTAATTAACGTCTGCACTGTAAACTCTGAGTTAAATGATAGTCTTATCTTTTCGAACCGGGTATTTTTTAAAGCTTTTCTGATTTTCATGCATATCCCCCTTTGAATGCTTGTACTTTTTCTATGTTATATTACTTTAACACATCTTTCAACGCATGAAAAAAGCCGTCACAGCGGACGGCTTAATTTTTATTATATGCTTTTCAGTATTTTTCCGTCTTTTGCCACTACTTTAATTTCATCGTTATTTTTCAGAAGCCCAATATTTTCAAGCGGATTATTTTCAGTTAAAATAAAGTCTGCAATGTACCCCGCTTTAACAAGACCAAGATCTTCAATCTGCATACATTCAGCAGCGTTTTTAGTTGAAATAACAATTGCGTCCATCGGTGTTGCTCCTGATTCAACCATGAGTTCAAGTTCACGTAAATTCGTACCGTGCTTAAATACCCCGGCATCTGTACCCATCGCAATATTTACACCCGCGTCATATGCTTTCTTAAAGCTTGCTTTGTGGTCATCCAATACTTCTTTTGATTTTTGCAGTCCTACTGCGGAAATCCCTAGTTCATCAGCAAATTCTATTACTGATACCGGCGCCAGCAGTGTTGGAACTAAGTAAGTTCCTTTTACTTTCATCTGCTCAATCACTTCATCATCTAAATATATGCCATGTTCAATCGAATGAATGCCTGCTTCAACACAGTTTTTAATGCCTTCAAGCCCTTGGGCATGCGCCATTACTTTAACGCCATTTCTAAACTGTGCTTCTTCGACGATTACTTTTAATTCGTCCAGCGAGTACTGTGTAAATTTAGGATGGTCTGTCGGACTTGAAACGCCGCCCGTCGCCATAACTTTAATCACATCTGCTCCCGCACGCAGTAATTCACGTGTTTTCTTACGGACTTCTTCAACACCGTCGGCAATACCGTCCGGCATACCTTCATACGGTCGTACGAGACCAAGATCAATTCCTGAATAGTTATAGCCGTCACCGTGTCCGCCCGTAATCGACAGAGCATTAATAGAAACCTGCATCCGGGGTCCGACAATTAAGCCGTCATTAATTGCCTGTTTGAATCCAAGTGAACTTCCAAGTGCATCTCTCACAGTCGTCACACCTGCGTTAATCGTTCTTTCAGCATATTGAGCTGCTTCATAAAAGTGATATGAAAATGGAGTTGCAACACGTTCTGCCAGCGGTTTAAATTCTGTCGATAAATGCACATGCGTATCGATCATGCCCGGCAGCATGTATTTCCCCTGTCCATTAATGATTTCGGCACCGTCTGTTTCAACAGCACTTCCAATATGTGTGAACTTGCCGTCCTCGATAACCACTGTTACATTTTCTTTAACGTCAGCACCGCTGCCGTCGATTAAATTGATATTTTCTACGATTAATTTACTCATTATATAGTAACTCCTTTTTTTATAACATTCCCATTACAAATGATGCAACTACTACAGAGGCGACCGTTACGGTAACGAATCCGCCGATCAGCATCGGTGTCACAATTTCATTAAATACACGTGTTTCGTCTACTTGATTATCAGTTGTACTGCGTGATACTTCTTCACAGATAATATAGTCTCCCGGGAATCCAACGAGTGCTGTAAGTGCAATCGGCATTCCTTTAAACGGATGCCAGCCGACTGCTTTCGACGCGATAAACCCGCCGATCGCCAGTCCACCGATACCGCAGACTAATATTAAGATTACTGCGGGTATATTATTAATAACGTCCTGGGGTGTAATTCCGCCCATCGTTCCGATGATGACAAATATTAGAGCCACCATCATAAAACTGAATGAATTTGATTTTTCCAGGACACCTTGCGGAAACAATCTTCCATTCAGCATTAAAATACCAAACAGCAGACAGAATAACGTAAAGTGAATACCTGTCCACTCACTTAATACTGTAGCAGCAGCTGCCAGTACAAACACTGTAAATAATAAGATGATATTATTTTTCAGCAGATTAAACCTTACAGGTCCTTCTTCTTCTTTTTGTGCAGCAATTTCATCTTCTGTCGCTTCAGTTGTACTGACATAGTGACCTGCATAGCGCTTTAAGAAGAACGCGATTAGCGGCATGCCGATCGGTGTCTGGAAAGCTGCGATTAAAACCGGAACGACTATCATTGCTGTCAGCCCGATTTCCGTCAATTTCTCAGTGGTAATTAAAAGCGCCACAACCCCGCCGGATATCGGACCGACACCGCTTGCTGCGGTTTGAAAGTCAAATACTGCAGGTACGATTAACAGCACTAAAGCCAGCGCTCCAAGTAGTCCGCTCAGTGAAATTACAACTGCGCGCCATTGTTTTTTCAATATACTTAAAGGCATCAAAGTTCCCATATGTATAATCAGCGGCCCGATTAATAATGCACCAAGTGCCGGCAGCGTAGATAATTCTAAAATATTCTCAGGGAATACCCCTGTCCAGGTTAATAATAAAAAACCGAGCATTGCTGTCATCAGCATAGGTATACGTGCTCTCGAATAAATCGAAATCACTTCACCAAGTGCCAGTAAAGCAAACAGCATGACGGTTGCAACTAATGGTTCTTCAATCATATTTGTTCCCCCTTTTAAGGTATTGTTCGAATTATACGACAATTCGAACAATAAATAAATATGATTACGTTTCCATACGCTGAATTTTCTGAATTAATTGTTTTTACTTACAAGTTTTTTCTTGAATTCTTTAATCATCTCTTTAAATTCATGGAACTCTTCCGCTGTTAATTCTTTGCTGTCATAACGGTATTTTTTATACTGGCCGAGCATATCTTCATCTATTTCTTCATTGAGTCCGACTCTCGTTACCCACTCGTCGATTGTTTCTCCGTGATAACGTCCAAAATTTCTTTTAGCGAGCCATTTCTCAAAAGCATAATACTGTTTTCTTACTTTGCTGTCCGGCGGCGCTGACGCGTCTTCTTTATAATTTTCAAGACTGCTTTCTGTAACAAACGTTTTGTATGCCGCAGATTCAGAACTTTCTTTTTCCGGACTGCTTCGTTTCTTAAAGTACATTATAAGGAAAATCGTAATGCCCGCGGCAAGCAGTGCTAAAAAAATCGTCATTACGGGCACATTACTGAGAGCAGCTGTGCCCTCGAATGACTCGTCTACTGCATCGCCGCTTTCATTCACTTCCATCTGTTCCTGTTCCATTTCAGGGAATTTAAACTCCACTGTTTCTAAAAATGAGAAAAATGGTCGCAGCAGCATAATAAACCCGTTTAGTAGAAAGATAAATACTGTTTGAACAGCAAATACAGCGTACTTATACAAAACTGTAAACAATGCAGCCCCTCCCAGCAATAGAAGTGACGACAGCATAAATATTTGTATCCTTGAACTAAACCGGTAGCCGCTTCCCGCCATCAGCATGATAATCCTGCCTAAAAAATAGAAGACAAACATGCCTATAGCTGTTAAATGAATGAGCAGATGATGCGCCTGTAATACGGGCGAGTTAATCAGATTAATTATAATAAGAAGCACGAACATAATCATCAGCATTTTATCGTTATAATGATTGTTAATATTATCGTGCAGCTGTTCGAGCGTCCATACTGCAAAACCCGTTACTAAAAAGGCGGTCAGCCAGTAAGATCCGGAAATCATTAACAGCAATATTCCAAGCGGTACGAGAAAGTACACATAGGATAACTGCCATCTCCCCGCGATAATATGACTCAGCACCATCAGTACTAAAAGAACTATAGAGAGCGGCAGCACATGACTCGCATGTGAAGCTGTATTGTGAATATTAATCAGTATTCCGATAAAAACCGGGACGAACATTTCGACTGTGAAATAGAATACAAACTGAGAATGGTATTTTACTCTGTTCATGAGGTCACCGCCCTGGCTGCAGCGGATTTTTTCCCATAGCGTTCGAGTCCATTTTCATTCAGCTGGTATATAGTAATGCCACGATGTAAAAAATACGCAAGCTCTCTGTCAATCAGTGCATCAGTCTCTCCTGTAAAAATAATATGCGACGGTACTTTTTCATACAGTCTCACATGATTTAAAAAACGTTCAAATGCTATCGTAAAAGTAACTGTCTTAATTTTTGCCAGCGCTTCAAGCACCGGCCTGTAACTCTTAATTCCATTTAACTCATCAATTCTGAAATAACTGCCCTCGTCGAAAGTTTTCATATTCGCAATCAGGCTGTACGTAATGTCTTCTTTCGCTATCTCTCCTGTTAAAAAGCTCAGTTTTTCAAATATCGTTTCAATATTTTTTGGCGGCGCAAAAACAGATTCAGAACGCAGATTAACAAGTATCAGCCATTCAGTATAAGTCGTCTTCTCGTAAATTTTCGACTTCAGATGGCCGGTTTTTGCTGACTGTTTCCAATTGATATCCCTGAAGGAATCCATATATATATAATCTCTGTTGCCGAGTGTTAAAAGCGGATCGTTATACAGCGATTCATTATTTTTAAACAGTCCCTGTGCTATTTTGAATTTAATCGGTTCATTATGGACAGCAAACTTATCCGGATATATCATAATCTCATGTTTTGCCGGACCAACTTGTTTTAAATCCATTTTTCCGAAACCGAATATACGAGGAATCTTTATACGGCTCTGAACGATATAGCTCACTCCGCGCCTCGCTGCGGTATACGGTATTTCAATAACCGTTTCTTTTTTCGGCAGTACTGTAAATACTGTCTTGGTTTCGGTCTGCTGGCGTATCTTTAACGCCTGGTCATTAGTAAATTTAATATCATTGCCGGCAGTGATTGTCATTTCAGCACTTAAGACCGGCATCAATCCTCCTTGTGCGATGCGGATTTTTAACACTCCGGATTCACCTTTATAATGCCTGACCTCATCGTTGATAATATCAACCTTCAGATTTTCCATAACATTTTTTTCGTAAATTCTGTTCAGCACCATACCGGATAATATAATACCGAGTATAAATACGATGTAGTTATTCAATGTCGCAGCATAGAATATATCAAAAATAATAAGTACTGCAGCAATCACTCCAAAAATTGTCGCCGCAGGCGCTTCACTGAAGTCGTATTTATACCTCATCACGGCTCACTCCAAATTCCACCGGCACAGGCACATCATTTAAAATGTCCTGAATCAGCGCCTCGCCGGTAGTGAGTGTCAGTCCCTCTATATTAAGTACTATCCGGTGTGCCAGCACATAAGGTGCAGCATATTTAATATCTTCGGGTGTTACGTAATCACGATTATTAATCAGTGCAACACCCATTCCTGCACGCATTAAACCAAGCGTTCCCCTTGGCGAAACACCGAGAGCAGTGTGCTTATGATTACGTGTCTGCTGCACTATATCAATTATGTATTCTTTCACTGCATCATTAATACGTATTTCAGCAGCCTGTTTGCGGAGTTTCATAATTTCTTCCCGCGTAAACACCGGATTGACAGTAACAGCATTTTTCCCTCTGTGCATATCCAGCATCATCAGTTCTTCATTCCGTTCGGGATAACTCAGTGTAATCTTCATTAGAAAACGGTCCATCTGAGCTTCCGGCAAATCAAATGTACCCTGCCTCGATTCAATTGGATTCTGCGTTGCCAGCACGATAAATAAATCACCCAGTTCAACCCTCTCTCCGTCAATCGTTACCTGACGCTCTTCCATCACTTCAAGCAGCGCCGACTGCGTTCTCGGCGTCGCTCTGTTTATTTCATCGGCCAGCAGAACATTCGTATTAACCGGTCCCATTCTTAAATCAAAACTCTGTGTTTTCGGATTATACATATTCATCCCTGTAATATCCGTCGGCAGTACATCAGGTGTAAACTGAATCCGGGAAAACTTCCCGTCAACTGTTCCGGCCACTGCTTTTGACAGCACTGTTTTCCCTGTCCCCGGCACACTGTCGAATAATATATGCCCTTCCTGAATTAAACTGATGAATACCAGTTCGATCACTTTATCCTGCCCGATAATTACTTTTCCTATTTCTTCTTTAAATTGCTTAAGCTTTTCTGTGACTGACATTCAAAATCCCCCTTGAAATGTATGCGTTTTCTCAATTATAGCAATATTTGAACAAAATAAAAAAGCACCGAGTAAGGGAGGTCAAACTCGGTACTTCCTTTTAAAATTATTCTGCAGGCTGACCAGGTTCAAACGCCGGTGCAAACATCTCGTGTTCAGCTTCTTCCATTAACAGGTCGTAAACTTCCTGAGATGCCAGCGCGCGTTTTGCCGCCTGCATTTTTTCACTATCTGCTTTGCCTTCACGCGTTACCAGCTGGAAGGCAAATCTTTTCTCATCTTCATCCTCAAGCAGAATTGCATCTTTCGGATAAAGCCCGATATTCGCAATTAAGTTCGGGTGTTCAAATACCAGCTCAACACCATCTTCGTATGCTGCTGTTAAGTTAAACAGGTCCACCGGTGTGAACTGAAGATCTTTAGGATTTTCAACAATATCCGAAACTGCTGCATCGATTCCTGTATCCTCAGCCAGAGTAATAATTCCTGCACTGTCTAAAATCAGCAGTGCACGGGCTTCGTTCGGCGGATCACTCGGAATCGCAACTTCTGCACCTGTTTCAATCTCATCAATTGAATCGTAAACAGGTGAGTAAAATCCAACATTGGAAATGTAAGCCGGCTGAATTGCAACCAGATCAGCACCGGCTTCTTCATTAAAGCCTTCCATATAAAGCTCGTGCTGAGCTAAACTGCCGTCAACTTCATCATTAAATGTTGCTTCATTATATTGAATATTGTCGTTGACCGGCAGCAGCTCCATCGTATACGGTTCTTCAATTACTTCAGCTGCTGCTTCAACCATTGATGTCAGCGGTTCGGATTGAGACGCGATAACGATATGTGTATCTTCTTCTGATGATGCACTTTCTTCATCATTTCCGCATGCTGCAAGGAAGAGTGTCAGTATAAGAAAAAACGGAAATAGTTTCTTCATTATTCTTCACCCGGTTCAAATGCAGGCTCAAGATGTGCCTTCCCTGCAAGTTCATCAAGAAAATCGTAAACTTCCTGTGAAGTGAATGCTTTATTTAACGCTTTGATTTTATCGGAATCTGCATTGCCTTCACGTGCAACAACACGGAGTGCGAATGTATTTTCATCATCCTCTTCAAGCAGCACTGCATCCTCAGGTGTTAAGCCGATTGGCTCAATGTAAGTTGGATAATTAAAGACTAATGGAATACCGTCTTCATAAGATGCACTTAAGTTAAGCAGATCAACATGTGTAAACTGAAGGTCTTTAGGATTTTCTTCAATATCATCGACAGACGCCTCGAAAGTAACATCCTCAGGTAATGTAATAATTCCTGCTTCATCGAGAATCATCAAGGCACGCGCCTCGTTTGTCGGATCGCTTGGAATTGCAACTTCTGCTCCGTCTTCCAGTTCATCGATTGAATCGTATACCGGTGAATAGAAACCGACAATTGCATTATAAATTTCTTCCATTGCAACTAAATCTGCATCGCTTTCTTCATTAAATTGTTCCATAAATGGTTCATGCTGTGCGAAACTTGCATCAGCTTCATCGTTAAATACTGCTTCATTGTACTGAATATTATCCGCTACCTCTACCAGCTTGACCGTGTAGGGTTCTTCGATATTTTCTGCGGCAATTTCAACAACATCCGTCATTGGTGTCGTCTGTGCGACAACTGTAATCTCATTATCTTCCTGTGCAGTTTCTTCCTCATTGCCGCATGCTGCCAGCATTAAAACAAAAGCACTTAAAACACTCACTAACCAATACTTTCTGTTCATCATACTAATCCCCTTTTATCTTTTATCAATTTTTCTCGCCAGCCATAAACCGAACCACTGCGCAATCTGCACAAAGATAATAATAATGACAATCGCAGTGTACATAATGTCTGTTTCATAGCGCTGGTATCCGTAACGGATTGCAAAGTCACCAATACCTCCGCCCCCGACAACACCCATTATTGTTGAGTAGGAAATAAAACTTACAAACGCAGTGGAAAAGCCGATAATTAAAGAACTTCTTGCCTCTACAAATAAAAATCGGTAAACCAGCTGCGGTATTGACGCTCCGAGCGCCTGTGCTGTTTCAACTACACCTTTTGGCACATCGAGGAGAGACTGCTGCACAAATCTTGCATACAGTGCAATCGCGATGACCATCAGAGGAAATGATGCAGCAACGGGATCTCCTGTTGCCCTTCCGTATACTTCACGTATCAGCGGCTGCATCGCAATAACGAGCAGCAGAAACGGAAAAGAACGGACAATATTTACGACAACGTTCGCCGTATGGTAAATAAATTTGTTATGTAACGGTTTATCTTTATCTGTTAAGTAAAGCAGCGTCCCGAGCGGCAGTCCGAGCACAATTGCTGCAACCATTGCGAAGCCCATCATAATTCCAGTTTCGTTTAAACTGGTTAATAAATTCGGCCAGTATTCTGCAACACGCTCAAAATAAATTGATATCATCTCACTCATTTTTCAGCACCTCTACAATACGGTCATAATACGAGGCATCAGAAAGTACATGAGCTGACGGTTTTATGTCGATTGTATCGATTATCCTGCCCTCTTCGAGGACGAGTGTCCGGTCGCATAATTGCTTAATAACATTTAATTCATGTGTAACGATGACGATTGTCATACCGTAAACTTCATGTGCACGTTTCAGTACGCCGACAATCTCATCTGTTGTTTTTTCATCCAGCGCGCTGGTCGGCTCATCGCACAGCAGGATTTTCGGATTCGTTATTAAAGCGCGTGCAATGCCGACACGCTGTTTCTGGCCGCCTGACAGCTGTCCCGGATAGTTATTTTTCTTATCGCTCAAACCGACGAATGCCAAGACTTCATCGATATTTAAAGCGGATTCAAAATTATGCAGTTTTAACGGCAGCATAATATTTTCCACCACCGTTTTGTTGTTCAGCAAATTGAACTGCTGAAAAATCATGCCTATTTTTTTGCGGTATTTTCTTAACTGTTTCGCTGACAGGCTGCTGACGTTTTCGCCATCTACTATTACTGTTCCATCGTCCGGTGTTTCCAAAGCATTAATCATGCGGAGAAGCGTCGACTTGCCGGATCCGCTCTCCCCGATAATACCGAATTTTTCACTTTCTTTTATGTGAACAGATATATTATCCAGTGCACTGAACGGTCCACTTTGGCCCTGGTACTGTTTAACAACACCATTTAACGCAATCATTTAATGTCTCCTTTACAAATTTCATCTGCAGCAAACTGTTATAATAAAATATAGATATGTAACAGTTTTTAAACTGTATCAGTCTGTTCTCATAAAATTGTAAACAATACTATATCAGTTGTAAAGGGGGAAAATAAAATGAGAGCAGCAATGCCCTTCCTAACGTTTGAGGGACGTGCCTTTGAAGCACTTGAATACTATAAAGAGGTGTTCCATAACTTCGATATTATTCAGCTTGTGAACTATACAGGTTCAAATAAAATACAGCAGGCAATCATCCGCATCGGTGAAATGCATCTGATGATTCGCGATTCGGAAGTGCCTTCTGAATTCACATTTACACCAAGTATGTCAGTCTATATTGAATGTGAAGATCTAAATGAAATTGAGATGCTGTATAGAAAGCTGAAGAAAAATGGAGCCATTCATATTCCGCTGGATGACTATAATGTAAGTAAACGCTATGCGTGGATTCAGGATCAGTTCGGTGTATCGTGGCAATTAAATTTAATTTAAACACAAAAAAGCCATTCCTCTCTCTTCAGGAATGGCATCGTTTATATTTAACTGGTTATTACAGAGATAAAGCGCTGATTAGTTTATTTAAAAATGGACGCTTAGTTTTTTCGTTACTTTTCTTCTCTGTTAAAATTGAATTATTATACGCAACTTCTTTATATTCCTGCATACGGACTTCTGCTGTAAGTTTATCAGATATAATCATTTTTAGTCCTCCTTTTTGAAATTTTATATTAGAGTATTTCTCTGTACCTCTTTTATGTATCTTAATAATACTATATACACCAAGGGATTTCAAAGATTATGTGATGATTTTATCAAAGTAAGTCTATTACCAATTTTTAGATAATTCATCTACTATAAGCAAGTCATGTAGTAAAGTTTTATGTAATGTTACACCTTATATACATTATTCATCATTATGCATAATAACCCGTATTGTTATCGTTTTCATTAATTAATTATGTATTGAAACGTTTTCATACTTTTTCGAAAAAAATAAAAAAGAGCGAAATAATCGCTCTTTTTTATACTGAATATTACTTATGTTTATTTCTTAATATTGCTACATTCAAGACGTGAGGTACTTTATGTTTCTTCTCGTCGTCCATGGAATTCAGCAGTTTAGCAATTTTTTCCATCGTCTTGTCCATCTGTTTCTTTTTAAAGCTTACAAGCCATGATGAAGTGCCCAATCTGCCGAGCCATTCCTGATCTGTAAATTTAACTTTGTATTCGTGCTTGAAGAACTCTTCAAGATCTAATTTTTCATGACGCCAGTCACTGAACCATTCAACAGGGAAACCATTAATCTTCTGGATTGAATCATCTTTAGATCCGGCTGGTTTTAATTCTTCATGTTTGGAATTTTTCTTAACAATTTTCATCGAGTCTTTCATCATCTTGCTGGATACTTTAAATCCGATATCCGCAACGATTAAAATCCCATCCGGCTTAAGAATGCGTCTCGCTTCTTTAGCTGCTTTCTCGCTGTCAAACCAATGCCAGGCTCTCATTACGATTACAATATCATATGTGTCATCTGCGAGACCTGTTTTCTCAGCAGTACCTTTAGTGAAACTGATTCTGTCATCATTGCCGACATATTTCTTGCCAATTTTAATAAACTCTTCTGATGGTTCAACTGCATCGACAATTGCACCATGATCGCTCAACGCTTTACTGACGAACCCGGGACCGGCTCCGATATCTGCAACTTTACTTCCTGATACCTCGATGTTTCTTTTAGCCAGTTCTTCAAAAAATACACTTGGAATATCATTTCTGTGTTTAAAATACTCCTCGGCATAATTATGAAAATTTGTCTTCATAATAAGTTTCCCTCCACTAATACTGATTAACTTATATTATCAAGGTATTTTACTCACATGTCCACCTTAAGGTTTGATAAGATTTAAAGATACAGTTATTTCAAAAAGGAGGAGAATTATGACCCGAGTTTTAGGCTCTATCGTTATCATGGCACTTTGCTTTGTAGGAATTCACTGGGTTATTGAAACATTCTTACCATCCATACCAGACACATATGCCCTGCCGATTTCAGTTTTACTAGGGGTTACAGTCGGTTTCTTTATTTATATTCAGATTGATAATCGTATAGGTTAAATCTTTTTAATGAAATTTTATTTAATATGGGGTATAATAGTTAAATTGATTTTATGGTAAAAGGGGAAAATAAATGTCTGAAATATCTCAGAAAAAACCGGATTACAAATTAATAATTATTTTATTATCCGGTGCTTTCATCTCGTTCTTATCAAACACTTTTTTAAACGTCGCTCTTCCCGCAATCAAAAATGATTTCGGGATTTCCACTTCAGCCGTTCAATGGGTTTCTACATCCTACATGCTTGTTTCCGGTATTATCATACCAACCACAGCGTATTTGATGCAGAAATTCAGCGCCAGAACTTTATTTTTAACAGCCATGTCACTGTTTCTTCTCGGTACTGTCGTTGCCGGATTCTCACCGACTTTTATCGTTCTGATTTTAGGTCGTATGATTCAGGCGTCGGGTTCTGCAATGCTGATGCCGCTCTTAATGAATATTATGATAAGCAGCTTCCCGCCTGATAAACGCGGTACTGCGATGGGACTCTTCAGTTTAGTGATGTTCTTCGCACCTGCAATCGGACCTACTGTATCCGGTATTGTCGTTGAAAGCTATTCATGGCATATGCTGTTCTATATGATGATTCCGATACTGATTATTGTTCTCGCTGTCGGGTTCTGGAAACTTCCTGAAGTACAGCAGCACCGTGAAGCACATATTGATATCACTTCCATTATCCTGTCCACTATCGGATTCGGAGGAGTGCTTTACGGTTTAAGTTCTGCAGGAGAAAACGGACTCGCAAGCTCAAGCGTATTAATTCCGCTGCTTTTAGGTATTGCAGCTATTACACTTTACGTTATGAGACAGTTTAAACTGGAACATCCAATGCTCGACTTCAGAGTATATAAATACTCAATGTACACAATTGCTTCACTGATCATCGGTGCTGCAAATATGGCGTTATTCGCAGGAATGATTTTAATTCCGATTTTCATGCAGGATATTCAGGGGCTGAGTCCGCTGGATACAGGTCTTTTAATGCTCCCGGGAGCACTGATTATGGGTCTGATGAGTCCTGTATCAGGCAAGCTGTTTGATATGTACGGCCCGAAAGTAATGGCAATTACCGGATTAACTCTGGCTGTTGTCACAACATTCTTCCTAAGCCGTCTCGAAATAGATACATCATTTTCGTATCTGTTAACAATTTATATGATTCGCGCTCTTGGTATGACGATGGTTAATACACCTGTAATGACCAACGGCATGAACTCGCTGCCGGCTCATTTGACGCCGCATGGTTCATCGCTGAACAGTATGCTGAATCAGGTCAGCGGATCAATCGGTATTGCTCTCCTGATTACAGTAATGCAGACATACACAAATATTACGGTAAACAATATGGATAACCCTACGGAAGCAATGATTAACCAGGCAACACTGGAAGGTATTAACTTATCATTCCTCGTTGGTACAGGTTTCTTATTCTTAGCACTTATCGCTTCGTTCTTCCTGAAACAGTCCAGTGCTGCGGATACAATCGGTCAATCAATTGCTAAGGCACGTCCGATAAATGATGAAAAGAAAAAAATCAGCAGAGATTAGTCTCTGCTGATTTTTGTTTGTTTAAAAACTGGTTTGGGACACACTTGAAACTCATTTATACCAATTCCGTCCCTATTTTGCGTTTAACTCAATAATTTTAACGATTGTCTGCACTGATTTCTCCATATCTTCTATCGAAGCGAATTCAAATTTCCCGTGGAAGTTTTCTCCGCCTGTAAAGATATTTGGTGCCGGCAGTCCTTTATAAGACAGCTGCGATCCGTCTGTTCCTCCGCGAACCGGCTGGATCACCGGATCTATGCCTAATGATTTCATTGCTTCTTCAGCAAGGTTTACAATCATCATATCTTTTTCTATGACTTCTTTCATATTGTAATACTGATCGGTCATATTCAGTTCTATTGCTGCTTCCGGATATTTTTCCTGGAAGTCACTAATTTTCTGTTCTACTGCTTCTTTGCGTTCTTTAAATGATGCTGTGTCAAAGTCGCGGATAATCATGCTGAATTCCGCTGTTTCAACGTCACCTGCGAGGTTTGATATGTGATTGAACCCTTCATAACCTTCTGTCTTCTCAGGTGTGTCTTCAGCGTCAAAACCTGTAATAATGTCAGCTGCAATACGGACAGCGTTTACCATTTTATTTTTCGCTGTGCCGGGATGGACACTGTTTCCCGTTACTTTAACCGATGCGCCTGCGGCATTAAAGCTTTCATACTGGAGTTCGCCAAGCGGGCCGCCGTCTACTGTGTATGCGAAGTCAGCATCGAATTTTTCAACGTCAAAGTCATGCGGCCCGCGTCCGATTTCTTCATCCGGAGTAAAACCGACTTTTACTGTACCGTGTTTGATTTCAGGATTATTAATTAAGTATTCTACAGCTGTTACTATTTCTGCCACACCAGCTTTATTATCTGCACCAAGCAGTGTCCTCCCGTCAGTTGTCATCAGTGTGTGGCCTTTATAATTATTTAAATTCGGGAACTGTTCCGGTGACAGAACAATATCCAATGTATCATTAAGAATAATGTTGCCGCCTTCGTATTTTACGAGCTGAGGTTTAACATTTGTTCCTGTAAAGTCAGTTGCGGTATCAACGTGAGCTAAAAATCCAATCGTCTTTTTATCTTCAGTATTTGCAGGAAGTGCTGCGAACAGATAGCCTTTATCGTCTAAGTTAACATCACTCATGCCGATTGCATTCAGTTCCGTCTCCAGTTCCTTTAAGAGATTCCACTGTTTGTCAGTAGACGGTACTGTTTCACTTGATGCGTCCGACTGTGTATCGATTTTTGCATATCTTGATAAACGTTCAATTAATTCTTCTTTCATTAATTTCATCCCCTGTTTTTATATCTTAGTAATATCATCATAACCGTAAAATGATTCCTGTATAAATACTCCGTCGATGGTAATCGTCTCTTCTCCGAGATAATAACCGCCCATATGTTTATAAAAATTCACCGTCGGATTTTCCGACAGCACGGCAATAACCATTTTTTTATAACCGCGTTCCGCTAAATTCCTTACAGCATTTTCAAACAGCGCACGTCCAATGCCTTTGCCATGAACGTGTTCGTATGAATATATCGCATACAGTTCGCCGTCGAATTCCGGATATGTATCCTTATCTCTGTTTTCTCCGCCGATGGCGAATCCGACAATTTCTCCGTCGAGCTCGGCAACATAGAGCGGCTGATTTACCGCTGCCTGTTTCCAGATTTTTTCTCTCTTTTTTATATCCAGACTGTCGAGATAACTTTTAGGCACTATGCCGGGATACGTAGTATTCCAGCTTTCAACCTGAACTTGTGCGATACCCCGTGCATCTTCGGGTGCTGCCAAACGGATCATCATACATATGTCTCCTTTTTAAGAAATATCTGTTTTCAAGCTTTCAGACCGTTCATATCTTTCAAGGCTTAATTCAATCAGTCTGTCGAGTGTCTCGCTGTACGGAATACCTGAAGCTTCGAGTAATTTAGGATACATGCTGATACTTGTAAAGCCCGGCAGAGTATTCACTTCATTAACGATAATTTCACCGTCAGGCGTTAAGAATACATCCACTCTTGCCATACCTTCACAATCGAGTGCTTTAAATGTATCATGTGCAATCTGCTGTATTCGTTTCGTCGTTTCTTCTTCCAGTTTGGCTGGAATATTTAACAGTGCGCCGCTTTCATCCAGATATTTTGAACTGTATGAATAAAAATCCGTCTGCGAGACAATTTCACCGGGCACTGAGACGAACAGCTCTTCGTTACCCAGCACGGATACTTCAATCTCACGGCCTTCAATGCCACTCTCAATCATCACTTTCGTATCGAAGGAAAATGCTGAATCCAGTGCTTTATAAAATGATGATTCATCTGAAACTTTCGATACACCTACAGACGAGCCCTGATTAACCGGTTTAATAAACATCGGCACACCCAGTTTCTCTTTGGCATGCTCATATGTCTGTCCATCTTTTTCATAGTAATTGAGAACAATTGAAGGTGCGACGCCGATTCCTTTAAGTTCAAGCAGCCGCTTCGTCATATCCTTGTCCATGCATACCGCTGAACTGCGGACATTACATCCTGCATAAGGAATCTCAGCCAGTTCAAGCAGTCCCTGTATACTGCCGTCTTCTCCTGCAGTACCATGCAGAATCGGCAGCACCGCATCCATTTTAATAATTTCACCGTCAGCCATCAGACCGTTTGACGGCACAACTGATATTTTTTCGCTGTTTGTATTATCAAGCGCTGTGATTTCTTCATTATCGTTTGCGAGAAGCCATTCTCCCGCTTTAGTAATGTTAATCAGACTGACATTATATTTCTCTTTATTCAAAGCTTCAAATACGCTTTTTGCAGAACGTATTGATACTTCATGCTCTGTCGATTTACCGCCGTATATAATACCAACGTTTATTTTGTTCATATATAGGTTCCTCAAATCTGTTTATTATGTATCCTTGATTTTACACCAATTCAGACAATAAGTTAATTTTTTATCATGCGGATTCCGAAATATTATCATCCTGTAAAAATTTAATAGTGGTATAATCTAATGGCTTATATTATATAAAAAGGATTGATCATGGTGAAGAAATTTTTATCTTATTACGCACCTTATAAAGCCTTATTCACAATCGATTTTCTATCTGCTGTTATCGTTGGTCTTCTGGAACTCGCGTTCCCTGTAATTGTCAGCCTGTTCATAGACGAACTGCTGCCGACCAACAACTGGAAATGGATATTAATCGCTGCTGTGGGACTGGTGTTCATTTATCTGTTCAATACATTTATGCAGTTTATCGTAACATACTGGGGGCACATGCTCGGAACAAACATCGAGCGGGATATCCGGAACGATCTGTACGGTCATATACAAAGATTATCATTCAGATTTTTCGATAACACAAAGACAGGAAAACTGTTAACGCGTCTGACGAATGATCTGATGAATATCGGGGAAATGGCTCACCACGGTCCCGAGGATTTATTTATTGCGATTATGACGCTGCTCGGCGCATTTGGAATTATGTATTACATACACCCTGAACTCGCGATAATTTCATTTATTATCGTGCCGTTAATTTTAGTTATCGCAATTTACTTCAACAAAAAAATGACTGTCGCTTTCCGGGAATTATTTGGACGAGTATCCGAGTTCAACCATTTGATCGGAGATAAAATCGGCGGCATCCGTTTAGTTCAGGCATTTGCCAACGAAGACCAGGAGTTTGAAGAGTTTAAAAAAATTAACGAACGGTTCAGAGCGACGAAATTAAAAGCGTATAAGATTATGTCTTTCAATACGTCCAGCACTTATATGCTGATGCGTTTAGTCACTGTATTTATTCTTATAGCCGGCGCGTATTACGTAATGAACGGTGAACTCAGTTACGGTGATTTCGCAGCATTCATCTTAATTTCGAACGTGCTGTTCAAACCGCTTGAGAAAATTAATGCTGTGATCGAGCTGTATCCGAACGGTATTGCTGGGTTTAAACATTTCCTCGACACGATGGCAATTCAGCAGGATGTTAAGGAAAAAGAAGATGCACATGATTTAACCAATGTAAAAGGTAATATCCATTACAATAATGTAACTTTCAAATATGAAGAGAAAAATGTACTGACTGATATTTCCTTTACTATTACACCGGGTGAAACGATTGCTTTCGTCGGCCCGTCAGGTGCCGGGAAAACGACGTTATGCTCACTCCTTCCCCGCTTCTATGATGTATCAGAAGGCAGTATTTCCATCGATGGAACTGATATCAGGGATTTAACATTATCTTCACTCCGTGAAAATATCGGTACTGTGCAGCAGGATGTATTTTTATTTGCCGGTACATTAAAAGAAAACGTTGCTTACGGCAAGCCCGAGGCAACAGACGAAGAAGTTTACGATGCACTTGAAAAAGCGCAGCTGAAAGAACTTGTCGACAGCTACAGAGACGGTCTCGAGACAATTGTCGGAGAACGCGGCGTAAAACTGTCGGGAGGACAAAAACAGCGTATCGCTATTGCACGCATGTTCTTAAAAAATCCGCCGATCTTAGTACTCGATGAGGCAACGAGTGCCCTTGATACAGCAACCGAAATGTATATTCAGGACGCGTTGAACCGTCTTGCTGAAGGACGGACGACACTTGTTATCGCCCACCGTCTTGCAACGATTAAAAATGCAGACCGTATTATGGTGGTTACGACAGACGGCATCGCCGAAAGCGGTACACATGACGAACTGCTGTCACTTGATAATGGAGTGTACAAAGGACTTCATCAGGCACAGTTCAGCCAAATATAAATTGACAAAAGTATTCTTAATTGTTAGACTAATTAACATTATTAAAAATTTAATTGATGAGAGTGATTTTTATGTTATCCAAGACAAAAACATCACAATTAAATAAATTCTTTTTCAGCTATTTTAGATAGCGTCTGTATTCCATCGTGGATATAGGCGGGACCTAAATCTATGATGGCTGAATTAATGATGCAGTAACCAGCCATTAGCAAAATCTAATTGGCTGGTATTTTTATATGTACTTTCACCAGGCCGGTTGGATTTCTGTTCACAGAATTCAATTCGGTCTTTTTTCTACTAAAAATAAGGAGTGTTTCAAATGAAAATTGGTTATCAGGGAGTAGAAGGCAGTTACAGCACGCTTGCATGCGCGGCATACGCCGGGAATGAAGAATATACGACTGAGGGTTATATGACGTTTAAACTGCTTGTTGAAGCACTGCTTAATGACGAAGTGGACTACATCGCACTGCCGGTTGAAAACTCGACAAGCGGACCGATTACAAGAACAATTGATCTGATGAAATATTTAGATGTCAAAGCCGTTAAGGAAGTATATGTAAAAATAGACCATGCATTAATTTCCAAAAACCCGATTCCGCTCGATAAAGTCACAGAAGTATACTCGCATCCGGAAGCACTTGAACAATGCTACACGTATTTAAGCCGGTACCCGAATATTGAAGTTAAGGAATTCAGCGATACTGCCGGTGCCGTACATATGGTAAAAGAATCAGAAGACGAAACAATCGCAAGCATCGCGGGCAGCCATGCAGCTGAAATGTACGGCATGCACATTATCCGTGAGAACATCAGCGATAACCCGCTCAATACGACACGCTTCTTAATCTTTACGAAAGAACTGAGTGAGAAAGTGCTTCATGAAAAAACATCATTGTATATCGAATCCGATCACAGCACCGGTTCATTAAGCGATATTCTCGATATATTTAAAACATATAACATCAACCTGCTCTATTTGATGAGCCGTCCGATACAGAACAAACCATTCTCTTACGGGTTCTTTATCGATATAGAAAATGATGTGGATATGCAAAATTTCGAAGCAGCAGTAGCTGTGCTCACAAAAGAAACATCATACATTAATATACTCGGAAGCTACGCTAAAGGCCAAATTCCTGAATATGAGGGAGTGATTCAAAATGAAAAACATACTGACAGGTAAGAATCATTTGTTTACGAGAATTGCGATTGGTTTTGCTCTTGGTATTCTGCTCGGTATATTTCTTCCTGAATTCTCTATTCAGATAAAATTTATCGGGGATATTTACCTGAATATTATTCAGGCAATGATAATACCTATTATATTCGTCGCGGTATCCACCGGGATTATTAATATCGGGAGCGGTAAGGATCTTGGCCGCATCGGTTTTAAAAGTGTTTCAGTATTTGCTCTAATGTTCATCGCAACTGCCGGTATCGGTTTATTAATTTCATATCTCGTCAGACCCGGGAATCATATTAATATCGATTCTGCAGGATATGACGGAGAGGTTACTTCGCCGTCTGTAGAAGATTTCTTTATGAATATTATTCCTGACAATTTGTTTATGGCACTGACTGAAGGAGACATACTTGCAACAATTATTTTTACCGTTGTTTTTTCCATAGCTATTGTTGCAGTTGGTAAAGAAGCAGAACCTGTTAAAAATTTCATTAACAGTCTCTCAACAGTAATATTTAAAGTGCTGAATTATATTATGGAACTGACACCAATTGGCATCATTTCGCTAATGGCATTTGCCATTGCAGAATACGGCGCAGGTATATTCTCAGCACTCGGTCTTTACATCGTTACTGCCTATGCCGCATGTATTATCGCATTTATCATAGTGATGCTGATTCCAGTTTGGATTTATACGGGAATGACTCCTGTTCAATTCTTAAAAGGTATTTATAAAGTCTGGCTTGTATCACTGGCAACGACCAGCTCTGCCGTTACAATGCCGACAACTATCAGAGTCACGAAGAATGATTTTAAAGTCAGCGAGTCAATTACTAATTTCGTCGTTCCACTCGGTACAACAATAAATATGGCAGGCGGCGCTGTTTCATTTAGTCTGCTCGCTGTGTTCGTATCAGACTTTTACAATATTCCGCTCGGCGTGGGGCAAATTATTTACCTCGTCGTTATTGCAACAGTAATTAATATGGCAGCACCCGGCATTCCCGGCGGCGGTATAGTGCTCGGCGCTTCATTCCTTACACTGCTTGGACTTCCAATTGAACTTATGGGTCCAATCGCCGCGATTTACAGAATACTTGATATGGCGTACACAACGATGAATATTACAGGTGATGCTACTGCGGCAGTATTAATTGATGAATCAGAAAAACGCCGTGATAAGAAAAACAGTTCTCCCGCAGAAGCATAGTTACTTTGGGTAGTTCTTTACTTGGACAATGAACCATACTCTCTGGCTGAGTAAACGCTCTACCCGGTCAATGAATCAAATATCTGCATACAAAAACCGTCAGGAATTAAGTATTCCCGACGGTTTCATTTATTTCTCGTGTTCCTGTACAAAGAATCCTTTTTGTTCATCCCACTCTGCGAAAAATACATCTTCCAGCTCGACTCCTCTTTCTTCTTTCAGCTTCTCACGGAGCCATGTTTCATCTTTCCCAATCTCTGCAAGTCTTTGATCTTCCACCTTGCCTGCATCGACCAGCAGATAAGATATCACATTCTCGGGATAGTCAGTTTTTAATTCATTACGAGTCGGCGGTTCTTCTCCTGCATACTGCATAACAGATAAGCCGCCGCTTTCCTCAAGTATTGCATATTTAACTTTGCTTAAAGAAAATACATCTTTCAACCTCAGCAGCATGCGGACTTCATCAACATCCATATTATTTTTTTCCATCACTTCTGAATTCAGCTGCCCGTCATTAATGAGTATTACAGGATTACCCTGTGCCAGACTTTTGAATTTACGGTTTTTCAATGCGAATTTCTCAAGTACGAATATTAACAGTGCCCAAAAGAATAAAGAGAATACCATTTCATAGACGGGAATTGTCGCATCATAAAGCGCTTCTTCAATAATTCCTCCAAGTATTAATGCGTACACAAAATCAAGCGGGGTAATTTGAGCAAGTTCTTTTTTTCCCATTAATCTCAGAACAATCATGACACCGATTAACCCTACTGTTAATTTCAGTGCATACATCATCATATCTTCCATTGAGTTCCCTCACCTCTATTAAGTATTAACTGAAAAAAATTCATATACTAATAGAAATACCCCGCCCCGTTTAATCAAAACAAAAGGACTGAGACAAAATTGTCCCAGTCCTTTCATCAAACTATTAAATTATTTCGCTTTTGCTTTCACAAGAATATCTCTTTCATCAATATCATTGATTTCTTCAGCTTTATCGTTCAGGTAGTACTTACCTTTAGTGATATAAGCAATAACGATTGTGAGCACTGCTGCCAGTGCTGCTGCAAAGAATGCCGCAGTACTTTGTAAAAATGTTCCCATGAAACCAAGTGCTGCAATGGTTCCGAGCAGACTTGAAATAATCAGTGACCAGACACCAACCGGATTCCATTTGTATAAATACTTCTGGCGTTCTTCATAGTATCCCGGTCCAATTTTCATGATTCGTTTGACTACAAGGAAGTCAGTAACTAAAATCGCTGCCCATGACATTAGGAATACGCCTTGGAATGTAAGAGCATTGTCTAAATGATCTGTAATTCCGCCGAGCATTAATATCATTGCTGAGATACCTGCAACGACAACCCAGAATCTGCGTCCCGGTTTAAAATTGACTACATTCTCAAAGAAGTTCGATAACGATAAAGAACTGCTGTAAATGTTAGTTACGTTAATACGAACCTGCGTCAGCATTGTAAATAATGCACCGCCGATACCTAACAGGTGAACGATATAAACACCCGGGTTCGGTTCGTTTAAACGTACACCAAACCATATACCTAGTCCGCCCATGACACCGTAAGCAAATATTTGCGGAATAAATCCAATCGCAAATGATCCAACTTTAATGTGCCCGGGTTTTAAGAAACGTGCATAGTCTGATGCAATGAGAGCAGTCAGCCCGATAATACCGTGCTGCATACCGATACAAAGTAACAGTGCTGTTCCACCGATTTGCACTCCTTCCGGCATATAAGTCCAGAATGCGCCGTCGTATTGTGATGGCGTCATAAATGCCACAACGATTGCTGCAACTAAAAATATAAAGAAAATTGGTAATGACCATTTTTGTAATTTATCAAGCTGTTTAATTCCAAACCAGTTAAGTGGAATAACAAGTGTTCCAAATACGACTATAAGGAGCCATACAGGAATAGCAGGGAAGAATTCATGTACTGCATATACGAGGATCATACCTTCAAGTGCACAATACATAATAAAGTTAGAAGCATATATTAAAGACGTCAAGGACGCACCTATGTAACCGAAACCTCCACCACGCGACATCAGGTTAACATTCATTCCCGATCTTGCTGATAAGTAAACGATAACTGTTCCTAGCACACCTGCAACGATGATTGCGTATGCCGCTGATATCAAGGCATTAATTGCACCGAATTGCAGCGCCATAACACTGCCGATCTGAAAGTAGAAAATTGCTGTAGCAATACCAAATGTGATGTTGGTAATACTGAGCCAGCCCATTTTACGTTCGTTATATGGGACTTTTGATAATGAGTGATCGCTTTCGCCTGATTCAATCTGTTGACCTTCTGTGTCTACAGAACTCATAAATATCCTCTCCAATCTTATGAAATTTTGTATTAAGACGACTTTTACACTATACACTGTTTAAGTTAAGAAATCAAGCACCCATGTATATTATTACACTTTATAGTCGACATAATATGTATATTCACAATTAAAATGAAAGTATACTAGTCATTCAATGATGAAACTTTATTTCAAAATGCATAATATTTTTGAAATTCTGCACAAAAATGCAACTGTTAAATATAGACGAAATCCCATGTCAGTACTAGGTTTTCTGACATGGGATTCTAATGAAATTTATTGATATTGAGTGCCTTCAGAATACGTATTTTGGGCATTCCACAGTAAATATTCCTCAACACCATTATCTTTTAATGCCTGAATCTGTGCTTCTACTTCCGCCGCACCGTAATTTATATAATTACCTGGCCCTAAATATGAGGCGGTAAAGTCCTGAATCCACGGTCTTGATTTCGGCGGATTTTCAAGCTCTCCGAGTACTTCATTTTCGACTTTCATATACTCATCAATGACCGCATACGGTTCAGTATCCGGCGCTGCAAAGTCAAATGCTCCTGCACCCCAGTGCGATGGATATATCATCGATGATATGATATCGACATTATCTGCGATCTGCGAAAAATTCTGGCCAATTCCAGGTGCTTCCCGCTGCGTTGCCGCGTAGCCGAAAACATCTACTGAAACGTCAACATCATAAGGTTTTAACTGTTCATTTGCATAGGCGACAAAATCCGTTACTGCATTGACTCTCTGCTGAACTTCATCGGCTTTTGTATCTCCATATTCACCAAGATCGTAAGTCAGATCACCAGACATCGTTTCGAATGATTCCGGGAATCTCACGTAGTCAAACTGGATTTCTTTAAATCCGAGCTTAGCCGCTTCAATTGCGATATCAACGTTGTAATCCCAAACTTCTTTAAGAAACGGATTGACGAAACTTTCACCGCCCCCATTTTGCCAAACGGTCCCGTCGCTGTTCTGATACGATAAATCCGGACGTTCCATTGCCAGCCTCGAATCTTTAAAAACAACGATACGTGCGATTGGATAAATCTGATTTTCTTCAAGCGTTGTCATCAGTTTTTCCGGATTAACGTAATCATACATATGACTCTGTGCAATTTCATTATCGACATCAAGCGGCATCATAATGTCCCCGATATCTTCTTTAACGTCGATGACCATTGAGTTTAATTCCGTATTATTAACAAGCTCCGTCAACTCCTGCATTCTTTCCCCGCCTGCGGAAAATGCAGTAACAAAAATACCTTTTACGCCTTCTTCCGGATAGGCAATATCAACACCGGACTGATGCTGAAATACAGGCGTGGTATCGTCGTTAACCTCGTACAGAGGACCATCGTTCAAGTTCAGTGCTGACGGCGTTGTTTCAGTTTCTTCTGTATTATCCTGTTCTTCAGCAGGTTCTTCTTCCGGGCTTTCTTCTGCAACATCAGGCTCTCCGCTGCTCATTTCACCTCTTACAGCCAATGCAAGAAGAAGAAACAGCACTGCCAGAATACCACCGACCAAAATTAAAAAGTTTCTCGTACTCATTCAGTCACCCCGCCTTCTGAATCGATGAGCTTAGGATCAATAAGTGAATAACCTTTATTCCGGAGACCATTCACGATATCCGGTAATGCCTCACTCGTCCACGAGCGGTCGTGCATCAGCAGATTGGCGCCGTCACCAAGCATTTCAGTATTAACCATAATATCACTGAGTGCTCCCGGCTCCTGATAGTCAGGTTCCCAGTCAAAGCCGTATGTCCAATTCATTACGGTCATATTTTCTTCTTCAGCTATTCTGATTGACGCTTCACTGTTCACGCCAAACGGCGCTCTGAAAAATTTTGGGCGCTCTCCGATTGCTTCTTCAATCAAGTCACCTGTATCGATAATTTCAAGGGCTGTATCTTCTGGAGTGATTTCCTGCATATTAAAGTGATTGTAAGTATGATTGCCAATTTCAAAGCCGAGCTCGTGAATTTCCCTCAGCTTATCTTTGCCCTCTTCTGATTCTATAAACATACCGTTTACGAAAAATATCGCAGGGGCATCAAGTTCTTTTAATGTATGGGCCATAGCAACCGCATTCTCATCCGGTGCATCGTCTATCGTAATGAGCACAGCCGAAGAATCAGCATCATCTGCTGCAGGTACTATCGACGACGTTGCAGCATCTACTGTATACAGCGGTTCAGTTTCACTGTTTTCTGTCGAGCCGCCAGATGAATCAGACTCTGTCTGCACTGCTTTTTCACTGTCCGAAGTTTCTTCACCAAGAGCAGTTTTTACTTCATTACTGTAATTTTGAAATGCCGCAAGCTGTTCATTGATTGACTGGTAATGTGCAGTTACCTCTTCATGAATCCCATTTACTTCGGCCATGCCGTCAGTCAGTGTATTGTAATCAGCCTCTTCTCTCTTAAGTGATTCAAAGAATGCAGTTTCTGAACTTAAGACCTCTTCATAGCCCGACTGGACATTTTTAACATCGTCGGCCAGCTGCCCTGCAGCTGCAGATAAATTCTGTACCATTTCTTCATTCAGCGTTTCGCTGCCGCTGACGTCAGCCGATTCAAACGCTTCAGCTGTGTCCTTTAGTTCTTCATGTGTTTTTGACAGTCCTTCTGCCAGTTCAGTCCGCTCATTTAAATTCTGATACAGCGGTGACTGATCATCCTTAAAGTCAGACAGTTCCTCATCCGTCAGCGATTCATTAAACAGCCCGGACATTTCCGCTTCATAATCAATTATGCTCTGAATGCTGTTCGTTAATCCCGGTGCCGTTTCCTCTTCAAAATCTTCGATATTTGATAAGACTTTATTTTCCGGACTGCCGCATGCACCAAGTATAACCATTGCTGTAATAAGCATTATGGCCATTATGTATTTTTTCATCGATAACACCCCATTCAAAATTCATTAAAAATCCATATAAAATAAAAAAGGGTAACTCCATATAATGAAGTTACCCTCTCTGCCGTAAAAAATGCATATTTTACATTTATTTCATTTAGAATCAGGATCGATACTTACACTGCAGTACATACCTGCAATGAATAATATAAGCACTGCCAGATAAACGATAAAATTATACTCCACAGGAATAATTGTACCTACGCTGAACATCAGCAGCGTCGCTGTTAAAAATAAAAATATTGCTGCTTTTTTCATTTATTTGTCATCCTCTGTTATCCATACCGTTTTCTCTTCAAACGGAATGCGTTTAGGTTCCGGTATTTTCTTCATATCCGGCTCTCCTACGAAGATAACGCCTAAAATTTCTTCATCATCTGTCAGATTAAAATACTTTTTAACCGGTTCAGCGTAATAAGCCGGACCGCTTTTCCATATCGCACCAAGGCCGAGACCGTGTGCTTCAAGAAGAATATTCTGGACCGCAGCAGATACTGCAGATACATCTTCAATGTAAATTGCTTTTTCATTGCCTGCTTGCGGGCTCAGCGCGACAACGATTGCCGTCGGTGCAATAAGCGGCTTCGCGCTGAGTTTTTTAATACGCTTCTGTCCCGCTTCACTTGCCGGATCATCTACACGTGTCTTTGCCCATTCACCGAGCACACGCGACAGCGGCAGACGCCCGTCACCCTGCAGCACGAAAAACTTCCACGGCTCTGTATGATGGTGATTCGGCGCCATAATCGCTGCCTGCAGGAGCTGTTCGACAGTTTCCTTACTGATTGGCTCATTATCTTTAAATATTTTAGTGCTCCGCCTTGTTTGTATTGCTTCAGTTATATTCATTATCTTTCTTCCCCCGTACTTTTCAGACGCTCCTCAATCCAGCTGATAATGGTATTGAAAATTTCTGTCTTCATAGTAAATTCGTTAAATATTTCATGCTCAAGCTCAGGATAAATAATTAATTTCTTATCTTCTGAAGATATTTCATCATGGAACTGCACTGAATCTTCGCTTGCTACCAGTCCATCGTTTTCGCCGTGAAGAATAAGCACCGGGTCTTTAAAGTCTCCCGCTTCAAGTTTTAAATATTCGATGCCTTTTTCAATCGTTCTGATTAAACCGACAGATATTTCTTTTTTGTTCAGCGCATCTTCAACGTAATGCTTGAGGACGATTTCGGTGCTGCATAACCCTTCGCCAAGCTCATTTTTAACGTAATCATTGCTGTCTAAACCGACAGGTACGCCGGCAAATAGTTCGTGATTGTAACGTGTTAAAGCACCCGATGTAATATACCCGTCAACTTTACGCGGATACTTCGTGCCGTATAAAGCAGCAGTATAACCGCCCATGCTGTGGCCGATAACAAATACCTGCTGTTCAGGCAGAAGTTTTTTCGTATACAGTACAATCGCATTCAGATCATCTGTAATTTCGTCGATTTTAGAATAAAAGGTGTTCTCTCCCGATGAATGGCCGTGTCCGCGCTGGTCGTAACGAATAACGTTAAACCCTTTCCTGATTAATACCCCTGCAATATCATCGTATCTTCCAAGATGTTCTGCAAGACCGTGGACAATAATGACTGTCGCCTTTGCTGTTTCCGGCTCTTCTGTCGTCTGCACTTTCGTGTAAAGCAGTGTTCCGTCTTTAGACTCAATGTATTTTACAAATGACAAGCTCATCACTCCAATCTCTGTTACTTGAAATTATAACCTTTCCGCTGTGAAATTGCATATCTTAAAGGGTTAATATATTATTAATGGAAATACTAATTATAAAGGTGCAATTATGTCTAATCAGAAAAAATACATACTCTCATTCACATGCGGGTTTCTCTTATACCTCATTATGTTTGTCGCATTAATTTACTTTAATTTCATTTATTATACGACCGGCTTTTTCGCTTTCGTTATTTTTGCTTTTATTGCATCCGTCCTGTTCAGAACTCTTGCAAATAAATTCGCAAAAGAAGGCGACCGCCCGGATCTGTACTACATGATTTTTATCGGCAGCTTTGTTGTGCCGACGCTGATTCATATGGTGTTCTTTATATAATTCTTTCAGCACAAATAAAAAATCGCACTTGCTTTCCCGGGACATCTCCCCAGGAAGTCAAGCGCGATTTTTTTATTTAATATTTTTATTTACGCTGCCATTTTTAAACGGTTCGCAATCAGTTCAAGGATAATCGCAACAACGAGAATAATCAGCGTAATTGCCCCGACTTCCTGCATATCGTAATAGAATGTACTTGCCATAAATAATTCATAGCCGATACCGCCTGCACCGGCTGCTGCACCCATCGCCACTGCCACACCGAAGTTAATTTCGAATCTCAGGAATGTCCATGAAATCAGAAAACTTTTAGTCTGGGGCACTACGACCTGGAATAAAATATGCGGATAGCTTGAACCCGTCGCACGGAGTGCTTCTATTTTCCCCTGATCGACTTCCTCAAAGGCTTCCGAGTATGCTTTCACAAGATACGCTATCGAGTGGAAAATCATCCCGATAACTGCCGCAACTGCGCCGAGCCCTGCCGCAATTGCAAATATCAGTACCCATAGTACCGTCGGTACTGCACGCACGACTGTTATAAATGCCTTTATCGTGTTGCTGATCCACGGTTTCGATAAGTTTACTGCCGTACCAAATGCGAGAAACAGTGAAATTACTGCTCCTAAAATCGTCGCTAAAAAAGCGAGGGACAATGTAATGGCAACTTGCCATAACGCACTGGGCCATGTTGTGTTATTTAAACTCGGCGATAAAAACATCTGTCCGAGATTATCGATTGTCATCGGAATTGCGTGTGTTAAATCGAGGCCGGTGTAATCCATTAAGAAGAATCCGATTACTGTGAAAATCGCCGAACCGATTAACAGTCCTTTTAAGACCCGCTGTCCTCTGTTCGGTTTAGAGACTTTAATGCCGCCATTTTTATTATGTTCAACAACTGCAGTCATTATAAAATCTCCCTTCTGATAATATTCGAGATTGCTTCGATAACTAAAACAGCCAGTACTATTGCAAGTGTAATCAGCGAGACCATTTCATAATTCAGCTGTTTATAATACAGGTCGAATAAGTAGCCGATACCTGTACCGGTCAGAAGTCCGACAAGCGTCGCACTGCGAATATTTGTTTCAATCATAAATAGAATCCAGCTGAACATCTGCGGCATGCTGTCAGGCAGCACCGCTTTAAAAATCGTATGCCAGTACGTCGCTCCTGTTGCTTTCAGAGCTTCGACTGAATCCTCACTGCCTTCATCAATAGTCTCAAGGAACGCTCTGACTAGAAATCCGAATGAACCGAAGAATAAAGCTAAAAATCCTGTCATTGAGTTCGTTCCGAAACTGATGACTAAAATTAACGCCCACGCTACCACCGGAATATTACGTGAAATTGATGCAACGATTTTTGCTGCATACATCAGCGGTTTATTTATATAAGTCAGCTTCGAGCCTAACAATGCAAAAACGACTGCGAATACTGCAGCTGTTGTTGTCGACACAATCGAAATTAAAATTGTTTCCCATAAGAGTCGCATCACACTGCCGAGATTTGACAACGTTGACTGTGAAAACCACATGTTGCTTGCCATCCATGACATTGCCGCCGGAATTGACATGATACCTTCAACATGACTGTATTCTGTTATGTAGCCTGCAAGCATAATCAAACCGACGATAACGACGACTGTCAGCAGCAGATATAAATTTTTCTTTTGAATAATAGTAATTTCATTGGCATTAATAGTACTTGTTTTACTCATCACTCGTCACCTACTCCATAATTAAATCGTCAAAGTCTGTACCGTAAACAGCCTGAATCACTTCTTTATTAATCTCCGTCGGATGACCGTTAAAGACAATTTCACCGCTGTTTAAGCCGATAATTCTGTCGGAGTAATTTTTTGCCACATCCACCTGATGCAGGTTTACTATGACTGTAATTCCTTTTTCACTGCAGATTTTTCTCAGATGCTCCATAATCACTCTTGAAGAACTCGGATCCAGCGACGCAATCGGCTCGTCACATAAAATAATTTTCGGCTTCTGCACTAATGCACGCGCGATACCGACGCGCTGTTTCTGTCCGCCACTCAGCTCATCGCAGCGTTTATAAATATGATCTTCGATGCCGAGTTCGGTAATGATATCAATGGCTTCCTCTTTTTCTGATTCTGTATACAGTGAAAAAATTCCCTGCAGACTGTTTTTATAGCCGAGCGTTCCATGCATCACATTTTCAAATACCGACAATCTGTCCACCAGATTATAATGCTGGAAAATCATTCCGATATTCGTTCTCATATTGCGGAGATCTCTGCCTTTAACATTCGTTATATTTTGCTTGTCGAAAGTTATCTTTCCGGAAGTCGGTTCTATCATGCGGTTAATCGAACGAAGTAAAGTAGATTTCCCGGCTCCCGATGGACCGATAATAGACAGCAGCTCACCCTGCTTAATTTCAAAATTGACGTCTTTAAGCACCGATTTCCCTTTTGAATATTCTTTGTTCAGGTTTTCAATCGACATAATGACAGGCATTTCTTTTAGTTCTTCTTTCGTTGCAATCTCTACTTCATCACCTGTAATTTCTAGATCTTCGTCAAATGAAATAAGTACTTCTTCTGCTTCTTTATTATTAAAATCCGTTCTGGTTTCCGTGACTTCTTTTACTTTACTGTCCACCGCCATGAATATTACCTCCTAATTAAAAAGAGGGGGAATCCCCTCTTCTGTAAAATAAATATTTTATGCTGTTAAGTAAGTTCAGTTATAAATTAGTTGCTCAGTTCTCTGATTGGATCAAACCACTCATCTTCAACAACAACGAAACGCTCGTCTGCTGATTTCGAGAATAAGCCGCCTTCTTCCGCATCTTCAGGTACGAAGATCTTTTCGTTATTCGCTACTTCATCCGATGCGAATACTTCCTGAAGTTCTGCTACAACGTCTGCGCCTAAAGTGCTTTCGTTAGCGATAAACGGCGCGTTCAGTACAGGTGTTGCTGAAATAATTCCAAATTGTTCGCCTGCTAAGTTTGAAAATGGATCTGCTGCGCCTTCAGAAACTTCGTAAATTGCTCCCGGTGTATTTTCTTCACCTTCAGCAAGTTCTACGTAGTTTTCAAGACAAGTATCACAAAATGCTGCAATGTCTGCTCTGTCATTAATTAAGTTAACCGCAGAACCCTGGTGTGTATTACCGAACATTACCTGTTCGAAGAAGCGCCCGCTTTCAGCTAAATCTTCTTCCGCAAGGTCAGCGTACTCTTCAGTTTCAGTAAAGTGATTCAAAATTGTTGATGTCGGAACTCTGAAGCCTGAAGTTGATGAAGTTGAAACGAATGAGAAATTGCTTCCCGGGAACTCATCGATTGAGTATTCGCCTTCACCTGTTTCATACTGCTCCATGTTCTCAACAGCTGTTGCAAACCAGCTGTAGTATAACGCGTCTTCTTCAGTTCCTGACGGGCCTGACGGCACGACTAAAGGCACGATGTTGTCGTTGCGTTCTTTAGCTTGTATGTATCCTTCCGCACCTGTAAATGCCAGGTCCGCATTATCATTAACAATGCTCTCGATTGCGATTGCATAATCTGTAGTCAGTTCATGTTCCACTTCTCTGCCGGTCGTTTCTTCTAAAATCGCTCCGATTTCTTCACGTGCATCTGCCAGCTCACTGCCGGATTCGTTAGGATACCAGACAACGCTTAGAGGCTCGTCACTGCTTGCCGCTGCATCTGCTGAACCTTCTTCAGTACTCTCTTCTGTGCCGCATGCTGCAAGAGCTAATACAAAAGCCGAACCAAGAAAAACATTTAGTAACTTTTTCATTTTCAAACTCCTTAAGTTTTATTTACACGCTTAATTTAAAATCATTACAGGCTGCAAGTAAATGCACTTTACAGCTACTTAACACATGTTTATGCTATCTAAATAATTGAGCTGTTTCTCTTAATAATGTACTGTCGATACCAATCTCAACAGCTGCTCCGAAATCTCCGTGGAAGTCAGATCCGCCCGTCGTAAAGAAGCCGTACTTCTCTATCAGTGCATCAATTTTTTCATAATCTTCCTGACCGTGATCGGGATGGAATTTCTCGAGTCCGTCTATCAGCTGATAATTTTCATCAATCAGTTCGTAGCTGTGCAGCTGGCCGGGATGAGCAATGACAGCAAGTCCGCTGTCTTTTTTTATCGCCTTTAAGGCATCAATATAATCGATATATTCAATGTCCCCGGCTGCCGGCCCGCTGTTTTTAAACAGTGTACGGTATTTCGTCGTGTACTTCGGACACGTATAATGATCATCGCAAATTGCGTGCATTATATGCTGTTTATATATAACACCAAGCGGTCCGACAGTCTTTTTCACTTCGTCCATATCGATATCAATACCGTATTCTTCTATCTTTTTAATCTGTTCCATTGAGTGCTTATGGCGTTCGCTAAGTAAAGGCTCTGTTAATTTATTAATATTCGGTGCCTCGGGATTGTAGTTATAGCCGAGCACATGAACTTTTCGGCCGCGTTTAAAGTCATATGCTGATATTTCAATACCGGCAATTAATTCAATACCGAGCTTCTTTGCATATGGCAGCGCTTCAGAGTATGTCAGATTTGTGTCATGGTCGACGAAGCTTAACATTTCAACATTGCGGTTTTTTGCAAGATCCAGCACTTTATTTACATTATCTTTACCATCGGAAAAGTTACTGTGAACATGCAGATCTATTTTGCTGTTCATATTGCTCTCTCCTCAAGCGTTTTTGAATTCATGTCGTAAACTTTATTGCACAGTCCGTCCATAAATTCGAGATCATGAAAGATACCAATCAGCGTCGTACCGTTATCAATCAGTTTTGAAATCGTTTCTCTCACTTTCAGTTTTGAATTCTCATCCAGCGATGCAGTCGGTTCATCCAGCAGCAGCAGACGAGGATTTTTAACAACTGCACAGGCGATATTTAAACGCAGTTTCTCTCCCCCGCTGAAAGTGTTTGGGTAGTTATGCCACAGCGCTTCTGGAATATCGAAATGTTTGAGTGTTTCTTCAGCTTTTTTTGCTGCTGCGTCTTTATCTTCACCCATTTCGAGCATGGAATTAACTACAAGCTCAAGCGTTGTCGTTCTCGGCATCACTTTTAAAAATTGTGATACATAGCCGATTTCACGTGTGCGCAGTTTAATAAGCGCTCTGTCTGAAATAGTATGAAGGTCCACGTTCCCGAATATTTCAGAATCATAATTAACTATTCCTGTCGTCGGTTTATATGTGCCGTATATGCTTTTTAAAATTGTCGATTTCCCGCTGCCGCTTTCTCCGACAATACCGAGAAACTCTCCTTTAGCTACATCAAATGTTACTCCGCTTACCGCTTCTCTCGTCTGATCCAGATGATGTATTGTGAATGATTTGCTGAAATCATTTATTGTAATCATGATTTTCCTCCTAATCGACTCTGTAGTGGTAACGGCTGACTACTTTTCCGTTAACGATGCATTCTGTTATCGTCGGATAGTCATCAAACAGTCTGATAATATTTATATCTGCTTTTTTCCCTGCTTCAATCGAACCGATCTCATCATCCATCTGCACTGCTTTTGCCGGATTCAACGTAATTAAATTGAAACCGTCCACTAGTGAATAGTCCGCTTCTCTGTGCAGTTTAAATACCGAATGCAGCATTGCCGGAGGATAATAGTCACTGCACAAGATAGATATGCAGCCTTCCATAATTGCATCTTTCGCATTTAAATTTCCGGAGTGAGAGCCGCCGAGCATAATATTCGGTGCGCCTGCCAGTGTGTACATTCCTTTATCATGTGCATATTTCGCCACTTCCATAGTGATTGGAAATTCACTGATTGATGTGTTGAGCGATTCATTAAAATCAATTTTTTCAGTCGCATCATCGTCGTGGGATGCAATCGCAATTCCTTTACTTCTTGCGAGCTCCGACATATTTTCCATCTCTTCAACAGACAGTCTCGTCAGCTCTTTTTTGAATTCAATCTGTTCATTTATTTCATCGTCTGAAAGATCTTTATAACCCTTCATCGTATGACGGTATTTTTCAATATCGCGGTACTGGCCCTGTCCCGGCGTATGGTCCATAAAGCTGAGCAGATGAATGCGGTCTTCTTCTATGTGTTCTTTAATCGTGTCCATCATTTCAACAGAGTCCAGTTCAAAGCGTGCATGCATGCGGTG